>DAOVYW010000009.1 GCA_030635415.1 Candidatus Firestoneibacteriota bacterium | reverse complement strand
CGAGAAACCGCAATCACTCCATGGGAGTTCAAGCCCTTGATATGCCCGCCGGCAATCCCGGCAAAAACCGCTCCTGTGTGTACCCCGGCCATGCGCTCGGCCTCTAATACCGCGGTCTTCACGGATTCTATGGTATTTTCGATATTGACTACCACGCCCTTACGCAATCCCCGGGAAGGCTTTTCTCCTACCCCAATGACATTAACCTGACCCTCGGGTAGAATTTCGGCAATCACCACACAAATTTTCGTAGTTCCCAGGTCCAGACCTACCAGGATATTTTCACTCGTATCTTTGGACACATCCTCACCTCCCTTTCTTTGGGCGCACTACTATTTGCTGATCATAACGCAGATCAATCAAGGCCATCTGCTTCTTTTTAACCCGGATATCCTCCAAAACCGCTTCCAGGCGGAACAGGTCCCGCTCCAGATTCCGGCTGTTAAGTATCCGTATCTTGATGGCGTCCCGCGTAAAAATAATCACTTCTTGATGTTTACTGATTTGAATTTCCGAAAGCTGGTCCGCAAATGAACTGGTTATGATTTCACGGATAAAATCCATCCCGAGTTCAGCTTTCAAATCCACGCCCATAACACCGGGTTCTTCCCGAACATGGATCCCGGTTATTATGGGAAAACCCCTGGACAACATTTCCGCCGTGACCCCAGACCTGATCCCTCCCTCAGCATCCAGGATGAATAATCCCTGGTCTGAAATTAGAGCCCAGGGCTTTATCCGGCAGGTTTCCGGAACCAGGGAAGTATCCGCCTTGGTTTGGCAAGCCACCCCGGACTTGGGGACATCCCCTGCCCCTTTCCTTCCGGCAGGTATCAGCCGGCCCGCCTTATGTTCCCAGCCCAGCTGCATCTTCACTCCCTGCCAACAGGCCGCGACCCGGCCTATAACTTCAGCCTTTAAGACCTCCTGGCTCGTGACCATCAGGGTCAGGGTGATTAACATCCCGGCTGCCAGCAGGCGTCCGGTCCGGCCGAAAATCCGGGCTGCTCTCGACATCCACGAACGTGAAATCAGGCTGAAAACGCCTTTCTCCGCCGAAGAGGACTTATGGTAATAATTCAGCCCGGTTTTTCGCTGCTTACACTTGTTGACAGCAGCTGACTGACCGGCATATGTCCATCCGTAGTAATTGTTCACAATTTCTCCTCGTATTCCCGTATGAGATTATTTCATGTCTTTTTCATTCCTTACAAAGCCGAAATATGTCGCACACAGTATGTAGGGGCGTTTAATTAAACGCCCTTACAACTTCTCCTCCAGCGCTTCCAGGATCAAACCCATCAGCAGGCTCCCGAATGAAATCCCGGCATAGCGCGCTGCTTCCGGCAGCAGACTGGTGGCTGTCATTCCAGGACTGGTGTTTACCTCCATGATATTAATTTCTCCCCGCGCGCCCAGTATCATATCAACCCGCGTTGCGCCCCGGCATCCTAAAATCCGGTGAGCGGACAGCGCCATTTGCCGAGCGCGCGCGCTCTGACCCGGCTTGATTCGGGCCGGAATAATATGTTCCGACATACCGGTTACATACTTGGCTTCATAATCGTAAAAATCATTTTTAGGCACAATCTCGATTACCGGTAAAACCTGTTGCGAAAGCACTCCTACCGAGAGTTCTGTTCCCCGGCAATATTTTTCAAGTATTACTTCGCGGCCATAGATCCGGGCCTGTTGCCAGGCCGCGGGAAAATCCCTCCAACGTTTTATTATGGAGACGCCCATGGCTGATCCCTGCTGATTGGGTTTTACCACCAGCGGCAGCTTCAACTTAATGCTTCCGCGCCCCGGCACACGCTTGCTTGCTTCCCCGGGAAGAGAGACACCGGAGTGACATTCCCATTCCGCGGTCAACAGACCGGCAGACTGAAAAATCTGCTTGGCGCGGGATTTATTCATGGCCAGGGCGGAAGCCAGCACTCCGGAACCGGTATACGGGATACGCATCCATTCCAGCACTCCTTGCACTGATCCGTCTTCGCCGCCCGGCCCATGCAAACAGAGGAATGCCACTTCCGTACCCAGCCGGACCAATTTTGGCAAATCACGCCAACTTTTAATATCCGCTCCGTGGACATTGAGTTTATAACTCTGCAAGGCGTTTAAAACCGCCCGGCCGCTGAGCAGCGATATCTCCCGCTCCGCTGAATCCCCGCCCATCAGTACCATGATTTTACGCCGGCCGATACGGGAAATCATTTTCTTCAAGGGGGTTCCGCTAAACCTCATTTTTTAGGGAATTCTCCTGGTTTTATTTTTTTTGTCCGCTTTCGGCCTTTTATCCCGCCGGGCCGGGCCATTAGTTGCTCTCCTAATTTCCACACATCTCCGGCTCCCATGGTAAGCAATAAATCACCGGGTTTCAGTTCCCGCCTGATTTTAGGTAAAAGCCTCGCCAGGGAGAGCGGGCCGGCACACACCGGCGATCCTTCAATCCGCATTTGATCAGCAATCAGCTGGCTGGTTACTCCGGGAATCAGCCGTTCCCGCGCCGGATAAATATCCGCTAAAAAAACCATATCCGCCAGAAGCAGCGCTTGGGCGAATTCGCGATAAAGCCGCCGGGTCCGGGAAAACAAATGCGGCTGAAACGCCACGATTAAACGCCCCGGGTTGAGGGAGCGCGCGGCTTTCAGGGTTTCCGCCACCTCGGTGGGATGATGGGCATAGTCATCCAGGACTCGGGCCTGGTTAAATTGGCCTTTATATTCCTGGCGGCGTTTTACGCCCGTAAAACTTTCCAGCGCATGGGCGATGGTATTAAAGGCAACACCCAGCTCCAGTGCCAGTCCCACGGCTGCCAAGGCGTTAAAAATATTAAACCTCCCGGGCAACCGCAGCTGAATCCGTCCCAGGCGTTTATTCCGGCGCAGCACCATGAAACTTTGGTCGTATTCCGCGGTCACTATGCCTTCAGCCCGCAGTTCCGCCCCCGGCCCGATACCATAGGTAAGCACCCGGCACATTACCCGCGGCATTATGGCCCGTAAACCAGGATCAGCGTGATTTAAAACCGCCACTCCCCAAAAGGGAACCCGATTTATAAAACTTATAAATGCTTCATCCAGCGCCGCCCGCGAACCGTAATTCTCGAGATGGTCGTCATCGATATTCGTGACTGCCAAGGCAGCGGGAAAGAGATGCAGGAACGCCGAGTAGGCCTCACAGGCTTCCACTACAAAAAATTCACCCTGCCCCATACGGGCGCCCCGTTGGATATTATTAAGCACTCCCCCGATCACCAGCGTCGGATCCAATCCGGCCTGGGCCAATATCCAGGCCAGCATGGAGGCAGTAGTAGTTTTGCCATGTGTCCCGGCGATCGCTATTCCCTGTTTTAGCCGCATGATATCATTAAGCATACGGGCCCGGGGAATAACCGGTATTTTTTTCTCCCGGGCCGCGCGAATCTCGGGATTGGTATCCGGCACGGCATTTGACACGACCACCAGGTCCAGCAATTCGGGTAGATACTCGCTTCGGTGGCCGATATATATGCGCGCGCCTAATCGCTTTAGGCGATCGGTGATTTCGCCGGCCTTTATATCCGAGCCGGAAATACGATGCCCAAGATTCAAAAGCACTTCGGCAATCCCGCTCATACCGGCGCCCCCAATGCCTACAAAATGAATTTTCTGGCGCTGTCGCATACTGGGTTGTTTCCTTTCTTTCTATTCATCTTAATATGTTAGCCATTTGCTTTCCGGCACGTTAATGCTTTATACTGTTTTTTAAATCCCTCGAACGCGATGTTGTTGCCAACAGCGTCTCCTATGCCACACATTCCGACTCCTCACTCTTTGCTCCCCGTCATTTTTATCATCCAGCCGGCTATTTCCTGATCCGCATTCACGGGATAATCCCTTTTCACGTCCGTGGCCCGGCTGATCATAATATTCAACCGCTTCAACACCTTAATAATTTTCTCCATGAGTTCCGGCCCGGTCAAATCCCTATCCGTTATCACCTCGGCCGCTCCCCGTTTCTGAAGCAAAGCCGCATTGTGCTCCTGGTGATGAGCTGTAGCATAGGGATATGGAATCAAGATCGCCGGTTTGCCGGCCGCCGCAAGCTCGGCCACGGTTCCTGCTCCGGCCCGGGCCAAAACCAAATCCGCCGCCGCATACGCTTCCGGCACCTGATCTATAAATGAATGTATTGAAATCCGGGGACCTAAGCTTTCGCCCGCCCGGCGGGCCATAGTCAGATCTGCCTCCCCCGTCATCCAGAGAAACTGTAAATCCGGAACCCGTTTGGCCAGACGAGGAAGCATTTCCGCCATAGCGGAATTTATTTTCCTGGCCGCCTGGCTCCCGGGAAATATCAAGAGCACGCGCTGTTTGGGATTAAGTTTAAAAGCCATGCAGCCCTGCTCCCGGCTGGGTTCATTCAAACGCTTCCGTAAAGGATATCCGGTAATTACGGTTTTTTCCGCCGGGAAATACTTGGTGGTTTCCGCGTGGCTCACTGCCACCCGCTTGACTAATCGTCCCAAGAACCGGTTGGTCAGTCCGGGAAAACAGTTGCTTTCATGTACCATGGTGGGAAGGCCCAGGCTTATTGCCGCTAAAACTACCGGCCCCCCAACATATCCTCCGGTACCCATAACCACGCCTATCTTTAATTCCTTTAATAATCTACGCGCCTGCTGAAAGCCAGCGGTCGCTTTCCATATACTTCGCCAATTATTTCGGATAAAAAACCCGGCCAGCCGCGTATGGGCCCGTGAAAACCCCGTCAATTCCAGGGGGAGAAAAGGAATATCCCGGCCGGCTACCAGTTCCCTTTCCATGCTCTCCGCTTTTCCAAAATAAAATACCGGCCGATCCGGCGCCAGGCGCCGCACAGCTTCCCCCACGGCTAACGCCGGAAAAATATGCCCTCCGGTCCCGCCGCCGCAAACTGCTACTCCCCGGAGTTTGGTATTCATCGTTTCTCCATTGGACAGGAGCGTGAAATCGAGAGCAGAATCCCAATGGCCACTAAAGAAAAAAAGAGCGAAGAACCGCCTGCGCTGATGAAAGGGAGAGTCGTCCCCTTGGTCGGTACCAGGCCGGTGGTTACGCCGATATTAATAACCGCCTGTACTCCCAGCAGCAGCGTAATTCCGCTCGCGAGCAATTTCCCAAAAATCTCCGGACAGTGGCGGGCAATGCCAAATCCTCTCCAGATCACCAGGCCGAAAAGCAGAGTGATGATAAAGGTTCCCGCAAATCCCAGTTCCTCGCCGAGAATGCTGAAAATAAAATCGGTGTGCGGAGCGGGAAGATAAAAAAGTTTCTGTTGGCTTTCACATAAACCCCTTCCCCACAACCCTCCGCTGCCCAGGGCCAAATAGGATTGGACGATCTGAAATCCACTCCCCAAGGGTTCTTGCCAGGGATCCAAATAAGCATCCAGCCGGCGGCGGCGGTAAGGAGCCCGGTAGATTAGCATAAAAATCACGGGCAAGGCTGCGAGACCCAAACTCAGCAAATGCGAGAAGCGGGCGCCCGCTAAATAAAGCATGCCGCAGCCAACCAAAAATATAATCACGGCCGTGCCTAAATCCGGCTGCATCACTAATAAAACGGCGGCACTACCTAATATGGCCAGGCGCGGTAAAAGGCCTTGTACCAGGGAAGTCAGGACTTCCCGCTTACGAGTTAAAATATCGGCTAAATAAATCACCATTACTACTTTAACCAATTCGGCGGGCTGAAACGAGATCGGTCCCAGAACCAGCCAGCGCCTGGCCCCACCCACGGTTTTGCCGATGGATAACACCAAAACGGCTATCAACAGCCCGAAACAAAGCAGCAGGCCGGGCTTCACTATTTTTTGCAAATTTTGGTAAGGATAGCGGGCCATTAGCATTACGGCCAGGGACCCCAACGCTATCCATATTATCTGGCGCTTAATGAAAAAATAGGAATCCCCGAAAACATTCATGGCTAAAATGGTGGACGAAGAATATACCATGATGACCCCTGTTCCCACTAAAACCGCGCTCACCGCCAGCAGCACTATATCCACATTCCCTGGCTGTTCCGCCCTGGTTTTCATACCACTTTTTTACTCGCTTCCCCGGATAATTTTTTTACCTCGGCGCAAAAAGCCGCTCCCCGTTCCTCAAAATTACTAAATTGATCAAAGCTGGCGCAGCCGGGAGAAAAAAGCACCACGTCCCCCTCCCGGGCTGTTCTAGCCGCGGAACGAACCGCAGCCGGAAGTTCTTTTTCCCGGATAATCCGTACCGTATCCTTTATCTGATGACTGATGGTTTCCGCGGCCTCGCCCATCAGTACTACCGCCCGTACGCGGGCGGAAAGCAACTCCCGCAAACTGGCAAAATCACCCTGCTTATCCCGGCCACCCAGAATCAGTATGATAGGCGCGTCATAACTTTGTAAGGCCTTGATGACCGCATCCACATTGGTTCCCTTGGAATCATTGACGAACCGTACCCCATCCAGCATGGCTACGGATTCTAAACGATGAGGAACACCCCTGAATTGGCGCAAGGTTCGGGGCATGGATTTGACCGGAATACCCAGTGTCAGGCCGATGGCAATTACTGCCAGGGCATTTTCCAGGTTATGCGGACCGGGAATGAGAAGTTCATCGGCCGACATCAAATCCCCCTGCCCCAACCCGAAGAAACGGTACTTGATCTTGCCTTTCTCAACCCAGACCCCCTCTATTTCCGGTGGATGTTCACAGGAAAAGGTCAAAACCCGGCCCGGCGCCTGGGTGGCAAGCAAGGGCGAAAATTTATTCTCGGCATTCAGCACCAGGATATCTTTCGATGTCTGTTTCCGCATGACTCTTGCCTTGGCTTCAATATACGCCTGCATGCCGGAGTAACGATCAAGATGATCCGGCGTAATATTCAGGATGACCGCAACCTGGGGCCGAAAACTTTTCACGGTTTCCAACTGGAAGCTGGAAACCTCCAATATGACTATGCCTTTTTCCGGGATGTTTTCCGCTACCGCGGTAAACGGCATTCCCATATTGCCGGCCAGCGCACAAGTTAAACCGGCATCTTGAAGAATCCGCGCCAAAAGATGGACCGTGGTGGTTTTTCCATTGGTCCCGGTGACGGCTATGATCCGGCCGCGGCAGAACCAGTAACCCAATTCTAATTCGGAAATAATCATTACGCCGCGTTCTTTGGCCTCAGCCAGAACCGGCTGGTCCAGGGGCACTCCGGGAGAAATCACGATAAGCTCAGCTGATTTCAGAGTATCCGGGTGGTGTCCATTGGTCTCGATTTCAACTCCAAGCGGAGACAACTCCTTCACTGCCGCGTCCAGCTCTTCGGCTTTTTTCACGTCCGTAACCGTAACGCGGGCGCCGTGTCCGGCCAGCAGAGCCGCGGCCGCGCAACCGCTGCGGGCCATACCCATTACCAGCACATTGCGATCTTTAAGTTCCATCAGGGGTTTCATACTGCTTGCTCCATTTTTTCCGTCTTGGTCTTAATTCGAATATTTAAAGCATTCATCTTCCCGCATATATATTTCTCGTGCTTTTTTAACAATCCCGCAAAAGTTGAGATATTCCTCCCACTGGATGTAGGGGCGCTTAATTAAACGCCCCTACAACTGCTGGCTTTACCATAGCAAACGATTAATCTATTATTATCTTAGTTTCAAAGTACTCAAAGTAATAACTGCCAGCATAATCGCCACAATCCAGAAGCGAATGATAATTTTTGGTTCAGACCAGCCCTTGAGTTCAAAATGGTGATGCAAAGGCGCCATGAGAAATATCCGCTTCCCGGTCAGCTTGAATCCCGCCACCTGCAAAATCACGGAGCATACTTCGGCCACAAAAACGCCTCCGACCACGAGCAGCAAGAGCTCCTGTTTAATCAATACCGCCGTGGTCCCGAGCATCCCGCCCAAAGCCAGCGAACCGGTATCCCCCATAAATATCTCGGCCGGATGAGCGTTAAACCATAAAAATCCCAGGGCGGCGCCAGCCATGGCGCTGCAGATTATGGTCATTTCTCCTCCGCCCGGAATAAAAATAATCTTCAAGTAGTTGGCAAATTTAACATTGGCAACTATATAACTCATGACCACAAAAGTTCCGGCTACCAGCGCCAAAGACCCGATGGCCAGCCCGTCCAAACCATCCGTTAAATTAACCGCATTGCTGGCGCCTACGATTACAGTCATGCCGATAATAAAATAAAGCCAGACCGGCAGGCAGATCGGTTGCTTGACAAACGGCACATTTATGCAGGCCGCATACTTCCAATCGCCGGTACTATAAATAATCGCCCCCATAATAACCGCACTCCCCAGTATCTGAGCCACCAACTTGTTCCGGGCGATTAAACCCTGGGATTGTTTTTTAACCATCTTGAGATAATCATCCCAAAAACCGATCAGGCCGAACCAGAGCAGGGCAAAAGTCATTACGCCCACTGAGTAATACTCCCAGCGGGCCCATAAGCCTACACTCACCAGCATTGATACCAGGATAATCAGCCCCCCCATAGTGGGGGTTCCGGCTTTTTTCAAATGCCGATCCGGCCCATCCTCCCGGATATTCTGGCCTATTCCCCGTCTTTTCAAATTGCGAATAATGGGTGGAGCTAGAATCAAACAGAGCAAAAAGGCCGTCAAGGCGGCATAAACCGAGCGAAAGGTAATGTATCGAAATATATTGAAAGCCGACCATGTCTCGGCCAACGGAAAAAGCAGGTAATACAGCAAAAGCAACCTCCTCTGAGCACGGATAGTACGGTTATTTTTCTTTCATGCCTTTTTCGCGCTACCGCACTGATATACCAACCGTTGAATGTTGAATGCCAAGCAACATGGGGGCCGGAGAGAAGTCGTAGGTGACGAAATACCAGGTAAAAATCGGGTCGTTATCGCAGTCGGAAACGATATCGCCAGCCAACTTGCCTAAATATTGTTCATTCAACATTCAACGCTCAATACATCATGCCGATTCCCGTACGCTTTTTTCATTGCAGCAATAAATCTTTCCAGACCAATGGCGCGCGATCCTTTCACTAAAATCAAATCTGCTGACGACGGCGATAAAACCCGGGATAAATAAAGCGCCAGCACTTCATCAGCCGAATCAAGCCGCCTTATCCATTTCATCCCGGCCCGTCGGGCGCCCACGGCAATGCCGCCCGCTTCTTCTCCCACCGTAATCAGCTTATCCACTCCGGCCAAGAGGATTTGGCGTCCCAGGTCCAGATGCGCCCGCTTGGTGAAATTCCCCAACTCCAGCATGCTGCCCGCGATGAATATTTTATCTCCGCGAGTGGAGAGTTGACCCAGCAGTTTCAAGGCCGCCGCCGCGGATTGCGGACTGCTGTTATACGCATCGTTAATAATCCGAAGCGACCCCAAGCGTAACATTTCCAACCGCATGGAGGTCCGGGAGCTAAAGCCGTCCAGCGCCCGGCAAGCCGGGACAAAATCCATGCCCATAGCCATGGCCCCGCCAACGGCGGCCGCTGCGTTCCAGGCCTGATGACTTCCCAAACAGCTTAATCCCAAGGTCTCGATCCGGCCGCGAAATCCCAGCCGAACGCGCGTGCCCCGGTCGCTCACCCTGACATCAACTACCTTAATATCCGCTCCCGAAGCCGTGCCGAAAGTCAATCCCGGATAACGCGAAGCCAGCCGGGCCAGGAAAGGGTCATCCGCATTCAGAATCGCGGCTCCCCCCGGCAAAAGTTCAGGCAGCAGTTCAGCCTTGGCCTTGGCTAAGGCCCGACGGTTTTTAAAACCGCCCAAGTGGGCATCTCCGATATTAGTAATGATTCCCACCTGCGGACCGGCGATACGGGCCAATCTCCGAATCTCACCGGGAGCATTCATACCCATTTCCAGAACCACCTGCCGCTGACGTGAATTCATGCGGATCAAGGTAAGGGGAAGCCCGATATCATTATTGAAATTACCCTGGCTCTCCAATACCCGTTCCCGGCTGGCGAGAATGTCAGCCAGCATTTCCTTGGTCGCGGTTTTCCCGCTGCTCCCGGTTACGGCGGTCAAAGTTATTTTGGGAAAACGCCGCCGATACGCCGCTGCCAGATCTCCCAGCGCTCTCCGCGGATTATCAACCTTAATCGCCGGAATACCCCTGGGGGGACGCCGGCAAAGTCCGGCCACCGCTCCCGCGGCGATCGCGGCTTTAAGGTATTGCCGTCCGTCCGTATGTTCTCCCGCCAACGCGACAAAAAGTTCGCGCGGACGAATCCGGCGCGAATCAATCGAGACCCCGCTCACCTTAGATTCCCGGGACACATTGGCCAATTTACCCCTTACCGCCTCGGTGATACGGCCTAAATTCATGCCCAGCATTTCCCGCTCCGATTCAGGCGCGCCAATTCCCGGCGCGCGATCCGGCGGTCATCAAAGGGTATGGTTTGGCAAGCCATAATCTGATAATGCTCATGCCCTTTGCCGGCAATCAGTACTGTATCATCCCGGCCGGCCAAACGCAGGGCTGTCCTGATGGCCCGCGCCCGGTCGATTTCGACCAGGATATTATTCTTCGCCTGACCCCGGATATTGCGCGTCCCTCGCTTGATTTTCCGGACGCCGGCAACAATATCCCGAATGATCTTTTCCGGGTCCTCGCTCCTGGGATTATCCGAAGTAATAATTACCACATCCGCCAATCCAGCCGCAATCTCGCCCATAACCGGCCGCTTGGTTCTGTCTCTATCTCCGCCGCAGCCAAAAACCGCTATAATTTTCCGGGGAGTAAATTCCCGGACAGCTTGCAGCACCTGGGATAATCCATCCGGAGTATGCGCATAATCAACAATTACATTAAATGGACCTGGCCCCGAAATATTCTCCATTCTTCCGGGCACCACGGAAACCGCCTCCAGCCCTTTTTTAATCCCGCTAAGTGGCATGCCTAAACATTGGGCAGTTGCAGCCGCGGCCAGGGCATTGAGCAAATTATACTGTCCAGTCAGCTTCAATCGGACTCTAAGCCGGCCTTGAGGTGTAATCAGCCGGAACGCACTACCCTGGGCCGTGATCTGTATTTGTTGCGCCGTAAAATCAGCCGCTTTCCGCAGACCATAGGTTTTAATCTTCGCCCGGCCGGCAGCCCGCATCATGTCGCGGCTTCGCGGATCATCCTTATTTATAACCGCATACTTCGTTCCGGACTTATAACCCTGCTCCGCCAGCTGCGTAAAGAGCCGGCGTTTGGCTGCCGCATAATTTTCCAGATTACCATGAAAATCCAAATGCTCAGGCGTAAGGTTGGTAAATACAGCCACATCAAATTCACAACCCACTGTCCGTTCCTCGGCCAGAGCATGGGAGGAAACCTCCATGAGGGCGATATGGCAGCGCTTTTCAACCATTTTAAAGAGCAGGCTCTGCAGTTCCCAGTCCATGGGCGTAGTATTTAACGCCGCCACCGAATATCCCGGCAGCTCATGCCGGATGGTCCCTACCATACCCACACGCTGCGGCGGCCGGCCGGATTCCAGGATCGATCTTAATAAATAAGCTACCGTGGTTTTTCCATTGGTCCCGGTTATTCCCACCACTTTAAGTTTTAATGAGGGAAGATTATAAAAAACCGGGGCCAGTTTTTTTAAGGCATGAGAAACCCGGGGAACCTTTATAATTCCGGTTTCCAAAGAATCCAACCCGGGAATATGCTTTTCCAGCAAAACCGCAGCGGCGCCCCGCTGTACCGCGTGGGCCGCGAATTTATGACCATCTTGATGCCTGCCCCGTATACAGGCAAAAAGATCGCCGGCCTGGACATGGCGGGAGTCAGCGGTAATATGATGCACCAGCACGTCCGGACGGCCGCATAAAACGGCGCGCGGAATACTTGCCGCCAGAACCGAGAGCGGGATATTAATCATGGTTGCTTCTCCGGATCAACACACTCAATCATACACGTTTGTCCTACTTTAGCTAAAGTATCGGGACGCGGCTTCTGCCCGCGAACTACGCCGCTTCCCGAGATGCTGGCCTGAAGGCCGTAAGCCCCCAGAATCTGAAGGGCGTTACGCAGTGTTTCTCCCCCCACATCAGGAACCAAGACCTGCTCCCAATTCCGTGGCGGATTCTTATGCTCAACCGTATCCGCCAGGTAAAGCATTACCTGGGAAGAGGCATTTATCAGCCGGCCTTCGGCGGGACGTTGTTCCAAAACTACTTTCCCTTTTCCCAGACAAGCGGCTTGCAAGCCTAAGTCTTTAAGCCGGCGTTGGGATTCGTCGATTGACAGACCTTTTAAGCCGGGCACTTGATGCATTTGGCTTTTCAAATCAAACCGGTTCCCGGCCCCAGCCTTGGCAAATGCATATACTTTCTGTGGCCCGGGCGGAATTCCCAGATAAGCCACCAGATGGCGGCTGATCTCCTTAAAAACCGGTCCGGCCACTAACCCACCCCATTGCAAGCCGCGCGGCTCATCAATCATAACCGCAATTAAGAGTTTTGGCTTATCTACCGGGAAAAAACCCACAAAGGAGGCCACATGCCGAAAAGCATCATATCCGCCGTGGGGACTTATTTTCTGAGCGGTTCCGGTTTTTCCCGCCACCGCATAATTAGAAACCTGGGCTCCGGTACCGGTTCCCTTTTCCACCACATCTTGTAATATACTTTTCATCTGCTCCGCGGTGCGCGCGGAGATTACTTGTTTGCGTACTTCCGGTTGCGTTGCCCTGACTATGGTGCCATCCGGGCGCTTCAGTTTCCTGATAAGATACGGCCGGATAAGCCGGCCCTGGTTAGCCACGACCGCATAAGCTGCTGCTACCTGCATGGTAGTAGCAGCCACGCCCTGGCCAAAGGGTACAGAAGTTAGAGTGCAGTTTTTCCACTGCTGATGTGGTTTAAGCATACCTACCCGCTCACCGGGAAGTTCAATCCCGGTCGGTCTTCCAAAACCAAAATCCCGGGCGTAACGGGCCATTTTTTCCGCGCCTAAACGAATGCCTATTTTTACGGCTCCAATATTACTGGATAAGATTATCACTTCCCGGAAAGAAAGCCGTCCTTGTGGCTCATGATCCCGGACTACTCTTCCGTCAAATACTCCCCGTCCATTTTCGCAATGAATGATATCCGCTTCCGTAAAAACCCCTTCCTCCAGCGCGGCGGCGGCCGTAATTAATTTAAATGTTGATCCCGGTTCATAAATATCGTTCACCACCAGGTTCCGCCGGTTAGCGACCGGAAACCGGTTATAGTGGTTGGGATCAAAATCCGGATAGTTGGCCAGCGCCAGTATTTCACCGGTATTAGGATTCATAACTATGATGGATCCAGCCCGGGCCCGGCTAATTTTCATGCCGCGGGCCAATTCCCGCTCCACTATATGCTGAACCACCTTGTCAATAGTTAAATATATATCCTGACCGGATTCCGGACGCTTAAAAACCCGGGTAGAGGCGGGAAGCCTCTGTCCCTTGGCGTCACGCGAGATTCTCAACAGTCCGCTCCGGCCGCGAATGGCCCGGTCAAACTGAAGCTCTACGCCACCCAGCCCTTGATTGTCCAAACCCACAAATCCTAAAACATGACAGGCCAGGCGGCCCTCCGGATAAACCCGGGTAGGTTCGGAAAGTTCGTGGACACCGGTTAATTTAATAGAGCGGATTTTTTTGGCACCAACATCCGAAACCTTGCGTTTAATCCAGACAAAGGCCCGGCGGCTTCGGAAACGACGCTGTAAACGCGCGGCGGAAACACCGCTCACCTGAGAAAGCCGGCGCGCCGCCTGGGATGGATTTTTCACTTCCGAAGGAACGGCATAAAACGAGGCCACCTGCCGGTTAAGCGCCAGGGGGCGCCCCCGGCGGTCGAATATTTTTCCCCGTGGCGGCTGAATTTTAATCGTACGTTCCTGTTGCCGCAGGGCTAACTGCGAAAGATGCCGGTGTTGAATGATTTGAAGATAAAAAAGACGCCAGGTTATAATCGCCAGTAGAACACCAAAACCGGCAATAAAGAATTTAATTCGCTTGTCCATGGCCTCTTTTCGCAAGACCGTTCTCCCTTAATCAGTCTTTTTCTCCGGCCCCCGTACCGCGCGCTTGAAACTTTCCGCCTGCTTGATCCATCTTCCAAACCGTCCCCGCCATCCCTCGTTCCGGATTGCCGGATCGACCAGAAAAATCAATTGGTCTTTCCGGGGCGTGTCCAAGCCCAATTTATTCCGGGCCAGGTTTTCGATCCGCTCCAGATTGGCCAGAGAATTCCGCTGACTGAGCAGAATCCGCTGTCGGTCCAACAGCGCATCGTATTCCCGTTGGAGTCGAGTTATTTCGTACCCCAGCTTGACCACCTGCATTTCCTGCCAAACCCTCAAGAAAACAATACCGAAGAGAATTACGATAACTCCCATGACCAGGGATATGCGCCGGACCGCGACTTTATGCTTCCCGTCGGTTCCCTGCATAAAATAAATTGTGATAAATTCACGATCCAGTTCGCTATGCAGAACGCGTCCGCTCATTTTAATTACTCCGGCGCCGGACCGCCGCGCGCAGCCTGGCGCTACGCGCCCGGGGATTGGCATGGATTTCGTCTCTGTCCGGCCGGACCACATGTTTAGTTAAATTTTCCCACCTGGTCTTGTCGCGCAGCTGATGTTTAACGATTCTATCTTCGAGCGAATGGAAGCTGAGCACCACAATACGACCATGGTCCGCTAAGGCCTCGGCCACGGCATTCAGGCCGCGTTCCAGGCTGGCGAGTTCATCATTAACCGCAATCCGCAAGGCCTGAAAAACCCGGGTGGCCGGATGAAGGCGTCCATGAAACCTGAGGACCCGGCAAATCAAGCGAACCAGGGAAGCGGTATCGGTCAAGGGGCGGTTACGCGCAATAATTTTGGCCAAACGCCGGGAATGGCGTTCTCCGCCCCACTGGTAAAAGACATCCGCCATTTCTTTCTCACTGATGTGATTAATGAATTCAGCCGCGGTCAAGGACTGTCTCCGGTCCATTCGCATATCTAAAGGCCCCGGCTTAAGAAATGAAAACCCGCGTGCTGGATCATCGATCTGAAAAGACGAAACCCCCAGGTCCATGAGCACCCCAGATAAAGCTTTGATTTTTTGCGCCTGCATAACCGTTGCCAGATCCTGAAAATTCCCTTGAACCAGCACCAGGCGATCCCCATAGACCTCCAGACGCTTACGGGCCAGAACCAGAATTTCACCGTCGCGATCCATGCCCAGGACGCGGCCGGCGGGCTCTGTGGCCTTCAAAATTGCCTCAGTATGTCCACCCGCTCCTACGGTCAGATCAGCCCACCAACCCCCGGATACCGGAGCCAACTTCTCCAGGGATTCCCTCACCAAAACCGGACAATGTATCATCAAGCGGCAACACGTCTCAAATGTTTAAAGCTTTCAACCGCGGCCTGCTGACTCTTAAAGATGCGGAAGACTTTTAATATCCCGGTTATTTCCATTACATGTTGTAACCGCATGTTTAAATTGGATAATCTTAAATCGCCGTTCAAATCCCGCAGCTTGCGAAGGCTTTCCACTAAAATTCCAACTCCGGTCATGTTGATATGCTGCACACGACTGAAATCCAGCACGAACTGGTAGCATCCTCCTTTCACTATAGAAGCTACCGCATTACGGATACTGACAACATCCTCCATATCAACATCCCCAAAAAGACGGATAACCGCAACTTCTTCCTGGCATACAAGTTTCAAGGACACCTCAGTCATACCTCCCTTTGTTTTTTCAGGAAACCGGTTCGGTTCCCTAGAGATCATGAATCTGCTCCGCAATATCTTCCAGCGATTTACCCTGTTCCAAATACTGTTTCCAGCGTTCCGGTGACCAGATCTCAATACGATTGGAAACCCCTACGATAACCGCCTCGCGATTTAATCCGGCATACCGGCGCAAGACCACGGGCAGCATTATTCGTCCCTGCTTATCTAATTGGCAATCCACCGCGCCGGCAAATAAACGCCGGATAAAATAGCGATCATCTCCTTTGTTCATCGGACGGGAGATAATTTTCTCCTCAAATTTTTTCCATTCATCCAGCGAATGACCAAAAAGACACGCGTCCAAACCCTGGGTAATAACCAGCCTCTCAGGCAGCTGATTTTCCGACATGACTTCCCGGAAACGCGAAGGAATGGACAAGCGTCCTTTATCATCCAGAGTATGTTCGTAAGTTCCAAGAAATCTCAAGATCTTTTTCCCCATTTCATGGGATTCCTCCCCACTTCATGGGATAATTTACCCCCCATCCCCCATTTTGTCAACATTTAAATCTCGGTTCCGGGCTATGTGAAATATATTCGCCGTTCATTATGTCTCTACCAGCAGGCGTGGCGCAAGATTATGGCCAGAGAACTTGGATATGCTTGCGTGAATAAAAATGGAGATGAAAGCTTTATGCCCGTCGTAAAAGCATGGTGGAACCTGTATTTGGAATTATAAAAGCTGTTATGGGATTTCGGCAATTTTTGCTTCGCGGGTTGCAGGCAGTTAAGGTAGAATGGGCATTAGTATGGTTGACACACAGCCTGCGCAGGTTCTGTAGCCACTCAATTCCGGCGAAAGAACTAATTTTCACAAATCCCAAGTCGGGAGATCGCAAATCGCTGAGGTCGCAGATTCCAGCAGGGAGATTTTTGCAGCTAGGTATGCCCTGAGCGAGACGGAGATGGGTGAGCCTCAACTCGCTTGCTTCTATGATCTGTCGTCTGGTAATCTCTAATTTGGCTTGCATTCCAGTCTCCCGGTTGAGAGGTCAGCGTGGCAAATATCCCTGTAACTTTTGGATGATATACTATTTTCAGTTGAAATTGAAAAGAGTGGCTCCCCCATGGGATAATCCGCGGTACAGAAACAAAAAAAGAAAGGCGCCACCAATGAAGGGAAAGAGGAGAAAATAAGACAAGGAATGGAGGCATACGGCCGGCAGAAGATTATTGACATACTATTTCGAATTTTGCTAAACTTTTTTTGCGAGCCAATATGGGGAATCACCGCTGAGATGGGCTATTGAGGAAGAGGATCTCAGAGGGGTTATTTTATTCTGCAAATTCCAGAAAGCGAATCAAAATATTGTGAAAAAAATAGGTGAGGTTAGTTCAGTTTAATGTGAGAGTCAATACCAAGAATAAAAAGAAAGGAAAAGATAATCAAAATGCAGATATTAATCTTAACCCTAAAAAATTTCTTATTAACTAAAACAACCCTTTTTGTTTTTTTGGTCTGTATTTTTCTGCCTTCTGTGGCGTGGCCACAGATCGATTATGATGTTACCTATCCCAGGCCAGAGGAAGTTCCTGAAGGCAACGAACTTTTTCTGAAAGGTTTTCTGGACATTACATTATATGGCGCAGACCCGACCGGAGCGTCAGATTCGACCGCAGCAATAAATCTAGCTGTCAAAAGGGCAAGAGATTATCGGCTTGTTTGTTTTTTTCCTGCTGGAACATATTTAGTCAGTGATACAATTGAAGCTATGATGGATTCGCCATCTATCAATGCAGATAGTATGGAGCCTTGTCAATTAGTCGGTTCAACAATTGGAGAACGCCCCCTCATTAAACTTAAAGCAAATACGCCGAAATTTTCAGATCCTTCAAATCCATTGCCAGTATTTTGGTTCTGGGCAGTTCCGAGATTTTTTGAGGATGATATTAACGGAAGTACCGATCCCTTATTAGAGCAATCAAATATCGCTTTTGATCAAGTGTTTATTGGAATAAATATCGATTTGAGCAGCAACTCGGGAGCGATCGGGATTCGTCATGCAGGAGCGCAGGGAGCCGTTATTGAGAATGTAAAAGTAAATGCTTATGGCGCGTTTGCTGGTTTTAGAAATATCGGCACCTGTGGCGGAGGTGGAGGTTTTAATCTGGAAGTATATGGTGGGAAGTATGCTGTGTATCAAAAAAATGACCCTCGTCCTAATGGAAGTCCTGCAGGAGATTACGCAACGAGACATGAAGTATTAGCTGGGTGTACATTTAAAGATCAAACAGGATCTGTTTTCTATTTTTACAGGTATCTGACTCCATTTGTGCTTGTTGGCTGCGATATAAGCACTGACAGCGCGGCGCTCGCAGAAGGATGGGTAGGTAATAAGGCTGCAATTAGTATGTCGGATAGTATTGTCGATAAAACAAATGGCAAAATGTTTGATATTACAGATAATAATCTGATACTAAGAAATGTTTACTGTAGAGGTGTTGGGGAAGTAGCGAACGGCTGGACAATAGAAAACGTTTCAGAGTGGACATGGATCAAAGAATACTCTTACAGCAATAGCCTAAAACGAAATCTCGTAAACGGAAGCATCAACCAGAATGAGTATAAAAGCAAGCAGGAAAACTTAAATATACCCAAAGACAATCTTCTTTCAACTCTTGTTAATCAACATAAGATCCCCGGCAGTCTCCCCTCTTTTGAGGATTATGATGTCATAAATGTAAAAGATGCCTCAAAAATGAATGGTGCTCCAGCCCTGGGCGATAGATTAACCGATGATACAGCTGCTCTTGAATACGCTATTGATAATTATGCTAAGATATTTTTGCCAAAAGGAAACTATAAAATTTCAAGGACACTGACATTGAAAAGCAATACTCAAATGTTCGGAGCTTCAAAGACCTTTACTACAATTTCACCCATAAGTTCATGGCAGCCATCAGACGAAACCGTTATTGTCACAACCGTTGACAATAACGATGCGACAACCTCTCTTGCTTTTTTAAATGTTTCAAATAGTTATATCCCTACAGAGAATCAAAAACATTTTACACCGATTGAATGGAGAGCAGGAAGAAATTCTATAGTGCGCGATGTTGTGGCAGGCATAAGCGGCGAGTGGAATAAAGAAAAAGTGATGTGGCAGAACAGATTTAGCGTAAAAGCAAATGGTGGCGGAAGATGGTTTGCTCCTTTGGGACGTTGGCGAGGGTCTGATTGGGCTTCGCGGGGAATGCTTATTGAGAATACTTCGGAACCTATTTGGGTTTATGGATTTAATGCAGCAGGAGAGCCGCCAAACATAACCATTGAATTAAAAAACGCGAGCAATGTTAACTTTTTTTACACTAAATACGAAGGGAGCGTAACGCAGATAAAAATCGATGGATCTAATAATGTTTGTTTTTATGGAAACAGCAAAAATTTCGAGATCGGCGCGAACAGAGGCGGGGTAGAGGTAGTAAATAGTGATAACATCCTGGTTGCGGATTTTCATCTTATAAAAAGTACTCAGCTCGATAACGCTAGCACGATAATCGAGAATTATAATTCTGATGTATTTAAAATAAGCGCTGATTATTGCCTCGGTTTATTTAAGCGAGGTGAACCTACCGCTACTGCCATAATAACCAGTGATCTCAACAATGATGGTCAGATAGACATTCTTGATATCCAGACCTGCATTAATGTTATTCTGGAAACAGAAACCGATCCAAACATTGTCGCAAGGGCGGATGTAAATGGGGATGGGAGTTGCAACGCGTTGGATATTCAGGAGATTGTTAACGCGGTTTTGAACAGATAAAATAGCGTTAAAATAAAAAAACCAAACCACATCAAGTATTTATTTGGGGACGGTTTGATCTTCCCCCGGAAAAAATGACACACCGTTAAGATACTCCCTGCATCCTCTCATACTCAGCCGGATTCTGATAGTTCAAATACGAATGCAAGTGGGAAAGCAGCACTGTGACGATCTTTGATTCTCTTCGATCTTCCGAGTTAAGGTAGATTTCAGCCATCAACAGGACGG
>DAOVYW010000260.1 GCA_030635415.1 Candidatus Firestoneibacteriota bacterium | reverse complement strand
TTTTTAAAATCTTCTTCCGTGGTTCCATGTCCCGGATAAAGCGGCACCATAACGTCGTATTTTCCCGCCAAAACTTCAGCAATTTCTTTAAAATCATGCGGGGTCTGCTTATATCCATGATAAAATAGTATCAGGGTTTCATGGGAAGGATCAGTATGTGATATTGGGGCGGCATCCGGCGATTGCAAACGGGTAATTTCCGGCAGGGTATATCTTTCCGATTCCCGGTATAAAAACGGGGTTTCATTAAAAACATAAACTGCGAACCATAGACCGGATAAAATTAATAAACCGAGTATTATTTTTTTAATTTTCATAATGTTTTCCATTATCTCCTCGTTTCGTAAAGAGTATTCTTAACTATTATTACATTTCAGGATTCAGACCACAATTTGTTTCACTTTCTACCCGCTTCCGAACCCCAGCAGAGTTCCTGCCTGATACACCATCAAGGTCAACACGTAAGCCAGCAGCGTGAGCCCGCTCAGCTGAAAGAGCGCCCATTTCCAGGAACCGCTCTCCTGCCAGGTAACAGCTATGGTAGCCATACACGGGGCTGAAATTAGGCAAAAAAGCATTATGCAAAACCCCACCAGCGGGGTGTAATTCCGCTGAAGCTTCTCCCGCAAGGTATCAGACTCTTCATCAGACTCTCCCACGGCATAAACAATGCCCATCTGGGCCACAAAAACCTCCTTAGCCGCAAAAGCTCCGATCAAGGCCGTACCAATTCTCCAGTCAAATCCCAAAGGTTTCAGCAGAGGTTCAAGCAGATAACCTATGCGCCCGGCAAAAGAATAGGCTAAATCTTCGGCCTGAGCCTGCTGCTGTTTTTCCATGATGGAATCTTCATCCATTATCGCGCTTTTCTCAAGAGTATTAAGAACCAGGTTATTCGGTATTTCTTTTGAGTCGTTTTTTTTAGGATAGCTGGTTAATACCCATAGCGCTATGGAAATGACCAGGATAACCGTACCGGCTTTTTTAAGATACATCCAGGCCCGCTCCCAGGTATGATTAACCAGGCTTTTCATAGTCGGAACCCGGTACGGTGGGAGTTCCATCACAAAAGGGGTTGACTCGCCCTTCAAAACTGTGAGCCTGAGAACCCTGGCACCGAGAATCGCCAATAATGCACCGGTTAGATACATAATCATGACCACCGGCGCCTGCCAGACTTGCGGAAAGAAAGCCGGCGCAATCAGTGTGTAGATCGGAAGTCTGGCGCCGCAGCTCATCAAGGGAACAACCATCATGGTTGTTAGACGATCCTGCCGGCTTTCCAGAGTACGCGTGGCCATAATGGCCGGAACCGAGCAGCCCAGGCCGATCAGCATGGGAATAAAACTCTTACCGTGAAGCCCAATCTTGTGCATTACGCGGTCCATGATAAAAGCGGCCCGCGCCATATAGCCCGTATCCTCCAGGAGCGCGATGGCTAAAAACAAAAAGATAATATTCGGCAGAAATATCACTACCCCGCCTACCCCTCCGATAATGCCGTCCACCAGCAGAGACTGGACCCAGCTCTCCGCTCCTTCCGGCCACCAACCGGTTATTACGCCGCCCATCCCACCAAACAATCCTTCCAGCACTTCCATGGCCGGATTGCCCAGGGTAAAAGTGAAATGAAAGACCAGGAACATTAAACCCAGGAATATCGGAAACCCCAAAAACCGATTGGTAAGAATCACGTCGATTTTATCCGACAATTCATGCCGGGCCTCTACTGAACTCTGCACGGCTTCCTGACAGGCCCCGGAGATAAAGCCATATCGCCGGTCAGCCATCAGGATTTCCGGATGATCGCCGAGCAGCTTTTCCAAATGCTCCGCGCTCCGTTCCACGACCGCCTGAATTTCAGGTGAAGTGATCTGTCCGAACACTTCCTGGTCCTTTTCCAGAAGCTTGATGGCCAACCAGCGGACCGGCTCTGATCTATCCCGTCCCAGTCCTCTTTCCGCCAGTTTTTGTATTTTAGCAAGTTCCTTCTCAATATCCCGGCCATAATTAATTTGTATATCCTCCCGGCGCCGGGGCCGAGCCGCCACGGCCAGGACCGCATCCAGCAGTT
>DAOVYW010000004.1 GCA_030635415.1 Candidatus Firestoneibacteriota bacterium | reverse complement strand
GCCTGGATTGAAATGGCTGGAAAAGTATTTTGGAAAGACCGATGTTGTTTTTTGGAAGCCGACTATGGAAAACGCACGGCTTAAAACCGGCTTTTTCAGGATCGACTAGTTAGCACTTGGTTATTTTATTCCCAGGTGCAATTTGGCACTGGCATTATCCGGATCTAAAATAATTATATCTCCAAATATATTGAGGGCGGATTTTTTCTTCCCTTGGGCGGATTTAATCAATGCCATCTCGGTTAGAAAAGCAACATTGGTAGGATAAAGAAGCAGCATTTTCCGGATCTCTTTTTCATCCAAATCGAATTTTTTCTGATGCCGTAACGCTATGCTCAAGCGCAAGTTGCCATAATAATTAAGCGGATCAATTGCCAATACTTTATGCGCCAGAGTCTCGACTTTTTCATACTTTTCCTGAGCCAGCAAGGGCAGCATATATCCCAACTTGGGCTCCACCGCCCCGGGAGCCAGTTGTATGGCTTTCTCATAATGATAAATAGCATTGGCATAATTTTTTTTCAAATAATACAGCCAGCCCAGCCTTAAATTAACCGTATAACCTTTAGGGTAGGTTTTGAAAACCTTTTTAATAGCCTGGACCGATTTGGTGTAATCCTGGATTCTTTCATAATGATAAGATTGATAATAAGCATCCTTGATCTCCTGGTAATTAAGCGCCCAGGCATAGGTGTGTCCCGCGCCCCAGATAACCAGCGATATTAAAAACGTTCTCATGATACGCCTCCCAAGGTGGTATGAAGTTTGCAGTAAGCCTTTTTTCATGGCCAGCGATACCCCAAAGAAAGCATTAGGCGCCGTGCTTCGGCCAAATTATCCTCTCCTATATCGGAAAATTGCTCTTGGGACCACGAAACCGTTATCCCCAAGCGTTTGCGCCAGGTATAACGTAAAGAAAGCCCATAACCATTTTTATACTTTTCAGCTGAATTATAAACCACAAAACCTTTTTGCCGTACGGCAAACATCTGTTCCCCCTGCCAACCAAATCCTTGCAGCATAAAGCCTTGATATTCTAAGGTCAGGGAAAGTTCGGCTGAGAGACAATACTTTTTATTTTCAGGCGGCGCCTGCCCGGGTTCGCTATAATGACCCTGGGTTGGGATATTATAATCCTGGGGTTGGATATAATAACCCTGGACTTGGATATAACCGGAAGAAAGTATGTTAGTCCAAAGATAAAAACCCAGTTTGGGAGATACTTCGGCTATTCGCAAAGACGGTTCATAGCCGGAATACACGGAGTACATACCTTCCAAGGCCGCATTCCAGGAATGAGGCCGGTAATAATTTATCCCCCCTAAAAACACCAAGCCTTGATTGGAATATGCCAGCTGGGTTGTGATATAGTGCGTTCCCAAATAAAATTTGATATTTTTGCAGGCGTAATTGGTATAGACGGCGGTGAAATCCGCTTGCTTTTGCATAAAGCCATCCGTGTATTTAAGCTGCATGAAATCCACAGCCGCTTCCCATGAAGCATTCGAACCATATCCGAAATAATGATAGATACCAGTTACCAAACCTGTCTCTCTTGAGAGGGATTCCTGGTAGCATAGGGGGACGTAATAAATCAGCGTATCATTACGGGTCAAGGTTTGCGCCCTAGCGCCTGAAGTCAGATAAAGCAAGCAGCAAGCACTAATCACGAAATGTTTCATCGGTTATCCTCATAAGTTTTATGTTGTCTACGGTAAAGGATTTGAATCCCAGATAATCGTCCAGTTCAACCATGGTGTTCTTTTTGAATCTCATCAGATTTGATGATATTTGTCCGGCTATGCGGTTTTCTGTCTGGTACGTCAGGCTGGCCTCAACTTGAGCAAAGCGATGATAAAAAGAACTTATGAATTGCACCAGGCCTTTCCGCCAGCCTTGGGTAATCACCCCGACGGGAATGACATCCTTCCATTGCAAGCCTTTGCGATAGGCCAAAGGCAGACGCGGCAAAGCTAAAAAAATAGTCTTTAAATACCTGTCCGCGCCTTCCAGATGATAGCAGTAGAATGTACCCTCGTGCTTGCCGAAATATAAATGTCCTTTCCCGGTATCAAAGTAAAAGGTGCCGTCTGCGGCAATCTTTACCGCCATTTCAATTTTATCCACAATCTTATCATTTTTTAGCACTTGATATTTGTAGAGATTATCCAGCAAAAATGAGGTTTTAATATCCAGGCTTTTTTCCGTGAAAACCGGCGCTACCAGTGTTTTTTCGTCCGGCAAATTATTGGCAAAATATTGCTGATTCGCCGTATAGCTCACAAAACTAAACGGTATGGTAAATGAACCTATTTCTTCAGTTTCCTGTGCCTGAATATGAATATGCGGTTGCGGCGAATACCCGGAATTTCCGCAAAGTCCCAGAAAAGCGCCCCGCTCTACCCAAGCTCCTTCCTTAACTTCAATTGAATCTTTTTTAAAATGAGATAATTCGACGAAGAATTCCCGTTCGTCACGCAGAATCACCAAATTTCCCCAAGCATTGGTTTTATCAACTTGACCGGCGGGATTATCCTCTAAATGGTTGATGATTTTTACTACTCGCCCCCGGGTGGGTGAGAGGACCGGTTTGCCAAAAGCATAGTAGTCGTTCAAGGCTGTGCCTTGGGATTTATGACTTTTACCTTTCTCATCGGTAATAATGAAGTCATAAGCGTATTTCCAACTATGTTGATGAGTCCATTGGCCGTTAAATCCCTGCCAGACGTTCCAGGAGCCGAAAAACGGCAGAGCCAGCGTTTTTTCATGCCCGCGGTAACGGCGAATATTGGAGATGTAAAAATCCAGAGTTTCTTCCGGGGTGGCTTTAATATATTTCGCAATTTGCGGATATTGCACCAATCCCAGAGCATAAATAAACGAGAGCGATATAAAATTAAACGGCAAGGTGAAGCCAGGGATACCATAGGTGGACCAAAACACTTCTACTGATTTAAGAAAAATAATTGAGGTGCAAACCGCCGCCAGGGCCAGTCCGTAGCTTTTCAAAGATGGGATCAAGAAAATGCTGCCCACGGCCATAGCAATTAAAATATAATTGAAATGCAGAATATTCGAAAAAGCCTGGGAAGAAGAACCCACCAAAAGCGCGGTAATGATGGTTCCCAGGTAGTATCCCGCCACCGCCAGCATAAACAGTATCCGGGAGGATAACAGTATCAGAATTGCCAGCGCGATTCCGGGAATGACATAGGGAAGAAATAAAATCGCACCCAAGGATTTAAAAAAACCGGCCAGCCAGAACGGCAAATTCAAATTACAGGAAAAATCAGAATGCGCATACAATCCGGTTACAAATAAATTAGAATATTTTAAAGAAGCCAAATAAGCAATCGAGCTTACAAAAACAAAAGGCAGGCTTAATATCGGCAAGCGCAAGTAATGCCAAAAAAGGTGGGAGAGCATTACGGTTAGCATCAGAGTGAGGATCCCGGCGGTGATAAGAAAAAAAATGGTTAGGGGGTTTATTTTAAAAAGATAACCTATGGATAAGCCGACCAATAAGGGGTTGTAGGTGTAATAACCAAATTTCAAGTAATTACGTTCCATGCGGATAAAGCGGGCAAATAAATAAGCGGCCACTACGGAAATAATTCCGGACAAGGCCAAATTCGGATTCAAGAGTGTCGCGAAAAAGAAAAATATTCCGAGGGCGGCATTACGCAGAAAAAAGATCTCTGAATAACTGTTTAAAATGGCATACCCGTGTTTTTTCATCCTGCCTTTTCTCTCCGGTAATTAACCTCGCGCAGCATATTATTTATAAGCCAGCCGGGGGGGCAGTTTTTCCCGGCGGTCAATATCGGTTAAATCTTCCCGTTCCCGAATAATGTCCAGTTCGCCCTGTTGGCCGATCAGCACTACATTGGGACGATATTCGATGAACTGCATCCACTGGGTCACATTATAAGCGCCGATCGGGGAAACGATGAGCCGGGCGCCCCGCGGCAAAGAGGGAAGCAAGGTGCCCTCGTCAATCGCATCAATGTTCATGCATAAGGGGCCATAAACTACGGCCGGTTCATTGACCCCGGGCACTTCCCGGTCGATTTCCAAATTGAATTTATACCAGAAGGAAGTAAACAAAAGATTTATTCCACCGTCCACCACATAAGCTTTGCGGCCGTCGGGCAAACGCTTGGAAGTAATCACTGTGGTAATCATATATCCGGATTCATCTACCAAAGCCCGGCCGGTTTCAATAATTAACCGGGGGTAATCCCCGGGCCGTAAATTTTCATATAAAGCATTGGTAATTTTGGCGGCATATTCATCGAGGGGAAGAATAGTCAGTTCCGGAGGCAGATAAGAGCTTTTGAGTTTATTTTGGGAAGGAAAGCCGCCGCCAATATCCAGGTATTCCATCTTGAAGCCGAAATGAGTTTCGATTTCATAAGCAAAGGCCACCATCTTTTTAATTGCTTCGGCATAAGCCTGAGGATCTAAAATAAATGTGCCCAAATGGCAATGCAGACCGTTTAAAATAAGTTTCCCGCCATGTTTCATTCGTTTTACGGCATCCAAGGCCTGCCCGGTATCCAGATTGAATCCAAAGCGCGACCATTGCGGATGAATCCCAGTTTCCATATTTAAACGCAGACCGACTTTGACGGGCTTATGGAGTTGCTGGGAAATTTGTTCTAACTCCATCAATTCATCAAAATGATCGATATGAATCATACTGTTTTCACTCGCGGCTCTTTTTAAAATTTCGAAGGGTTTATGCGGGCCATTAAAAATAATGTTTTTTCCAGGGATTCCGAGCTTTCGCGCTTTTTCGTATTCCATCTCCGAGACCACTTCGGCGAGCGCTCCCTCCTGATGGAAAATAGAGCAAATAGCTTTTAAATAATTAGTTTTATACGACCAGCCAAAAGTCACGCTGGGGTAACGGGTCGAAAAGGCCCGGAATACTTCATTATAAGTTCGCCGAATCGAGGACTCGGAAAACACCATAAGCGGTGAGCCGAATTTTGTGACCAGTGTATCAATGGGAACGCCGTCAATCTCGCTTCTGGTTTTTCGTGAATAATACGGAGTGCTTCCGTATTTATTCATGAAGCCGGTTTGCAATTTTAGGATAATCGGTTTTTCATACGATTTTTTCATGCGAATACTCTCCCCGGGTAATCATTTCTTGAAAAGGACGCATAGCGGTAACTTGTTCATAGGTATAGCGAATATACAACTTGCCGGTTTCGTAATCTGCGGCCGGCAGACGCGGCAAATTAAAGACATGCCGTATCATATAGGAAGGCAAATTATGTCCCACGCCGGTTGCGAAATATGACCAGGCCGGAAACCGGGGATTAATTTCGATTAAATAGACATCGTCTCCCGCGACAATGCATTCAAATTCAAAAGCGCCTTGCCATTTATAAAGTTGGGTAAATTTCTCGGCCGCTTCCAGCATATGACGGTTTTTAATGGTTACTCCGGTCCAGATTTTGCCCTGCGAAGTAATCCACATTTTTTTAATGCCTACGGATCCCAGGGAAAATCCTTTCCCATCACCTACGCCTACGACATTTAGTTCATCGCCGGCAACCACCTCCTGTACAATAACAGGATATCCCCATTCGGCTACAATCCGATGGTAAAAACCAATAGCTTCCTGGGAGGTATAGGCACGATAGGCTTTATAAAAAGCGCCTTTGATCATCAGAGGCAAGCGCAGACGCTTGATGGTTTGGGAAAATCCTTCGAAAGAATGGATGACTGCAGTTTTTGGTGTTTTAATTCCAATGCGGCGCGCAATCTCCGGCAAGCAGTCTTTGTTTCTTAAGCGAAATTGCTCCATGGTGGGGATGAAGGTTTTTATCCCCATTTGAGATATTTTATCGGCGTATTTTATATAAAGGGGCAATTCCACATCCAGGGTGGGAATAATGAAATCCAGTCCGGATTGGTGTTTAATGTATTGCAGTCTTTCGATAAACTGTTGCTGCCCTGACGCCGGATAGGGCATAATGTATGTTTTGTCCATAAGCCAATCCAGATAAATACCGGGTTCCATGGCATCATAAGCCAAACCGATAATTTTCAAATTTAAATCCCCGTCTTCCTTTAGGGACCTAGCTACCCCGACACCCGGCCCGGGATTATCTACGGCATTAATGCCTGAAATAGCCACTACCAGTTGTTTATCCATGGTTTTTTCCTTAGAGTAGATGATATGTCCGCAGATGATGAATGAAATCCGTGATATCCCTCTCGGTTTCTTCCGGAAGGGCTTCGAATTGGTCGGATATTTCCCGGCCAATAGATTCTAAAGAACGGTCTGCTTTTAAACCGCGTAAGATGGTTAAACCCGTGGGATTAACCGTGAAGCTTTCCCCGGTTAGGGGGTCAAAAACAAAGCCTTCGTCACTTAAGGCTAACTGAGTCAAGCGATTCATGATTTCCTCCTTACTATAACTTGGGAGTTAAGAAAGCCCAGGTTTTTCCTGCGTCAGGTTAGAATAACGTAAATTTCCATCTTTTCTTACTTGCAGAAAAAAAGAGCATATAACTTACATAGTTTAACACAATTTTATTTCCAAACCTATTACTAAATTCCTTGAAAACCAGGGGTTTTAGAGATTCCTCGCTTCGTTCGGAATGACATTTGGGGAAGAAATAGCTTATGAAATAATTAAAGCTTGACAGGGCACAGTGAGTAGGTTATTTTTTTCTTTCCATAAAAAAAAGTGTCGGGGCTGTGGCGCAGCTGGGAGCGCGTCTGAATGGCATTCAGAAGGTCAGGGGTTCGAGCCCCCTCAGCTCCACCAGATTCATTGCCGGCGTTCCGTTTTTATGGAGCGCCGGTTTTATTTTTAAAGGCGGATCGGCGGTAAACCTAAAAATTGAAATCCATGATTGATTTTCATGTACATGCTTTTCCTGACAGCCTGGCCGCCGGTGTGATTCCTCAATTGGCGGAGCGGGGCGGCATATGTCCCGTCTATAATGGAACAGTGAGCGGGTTGCAGCAATCCATGCGCCAAAGCGGCATCACTTATGTGGTTATCCAGCATATTGCCACCAAGCCCGGCCAGGTGAGAGTGATTAACCAGTGGTGCCGGGAATTGCAGGATCAATACGGGTTCTTTTCTTTTGGCGCCCTTCACCCGGATATGTCCACCGGAGAGTTGGAGCAGCAGATTGCGTTTTTAAAAAGACATGGCATCCGGGGTGTAAAATTACATCCTGAGTATCAGGATTTTTATCCGGATGAGGACCGGATGGAAGCGCTTTACCACCAGTTGGAAAACTCGGGATTGGCATTAATGATGCATGCCGGAGTTGATCTGTGTTTTTCCGGTAAACCGAAGGCTTCCCCGGCGCGGATTATGCAAATTAATCAAGCGTTTCCAGAATTGAAATTAATAGCTGCTCATCTGGGCGGTTTTCGTATGTGGGATGAGGTAGAACGTTATCTCATCGGCAGGCCGATATGGCTGGATACTGCTTATTGTGCTAATGAATGTCCCGGGCCCCGGTTATTGGAACTTGTGAGGGCGCATGGCATTAAGCGTGTGCTTTTCGGGAGTGATGCCCCTTGGGGGGATCCGGCCGCGCACCAAGAATATCTCCGGCAGGCCGGTTTTGACGCTGCGGAATTAAGCGAGATAGAGTACGGGAACGCATGCGATATGCTGGGCTTGGAAAGAGACGGATATGGAAAACAAATAATCAGTTGACTTTATTTAAAATGGTTTTAATATATCTGTTTAACTCTATTATTGTGATGGAAGGTTATAATATTAGCCGTTCGTTAGAACATTATCGGCAATGGCAGGGGCGACGAAAGCGAGGTTATAAGCTATGCGCAGCGATGTAATGAAAAAAGGAGTGACCAAATCTCCGCACCGGTCATTGTTTAAGGCCATGGGTTACACGGACGAGGAATTGCGCCGTCCGATTATCGGCATTGCTAATTCCTTTAATGAGATTATTCCCGGCCATACGCATTTAAACCAGGTGGTGGCGGCTGTGAAAGCCGGTGTCCGCATGGCCGGCGGCACTCCCATGGAGTTTAATACTATTGGTATTTGCGATGGGATTGCCATGAATCATGAAGGCATGAAATATTCCCTGGTTACCCGCGAAATTATTGCGGATTCAGTGGAAGCCGTCGCGAATGGGACCCCCTTTGACGGTCTTGTGCTCCTGCCTAATTGCGATAAGATTATTCCGGGCATGATGATGGCTGCGGCCCGCTTAAATATCCCGGCGCTGCTGATTTCCGGCGGGCCCATGCTTCCCGGGGAGTACCGCGGCCGGCGGATCGATTTGATCAAAGGTCCTTTTGAAGGTATGGCCCAGGCCATGGCGGGTAAAATTTCCGAGAAGGAATTTCGCGTGATTGAGGATGCTGCCTGTCCGACCTGCGGGTCCTGTGCCGGCCTATTTACAGCCAATACTATGAACTGTATGGCCGAAGCCTTGGGCTTGGCTCTGCCGGGGAATGGAACAGCCCCGGCTGTCTCAGCCGAGCGTATTCGTCTGGCGAAATTGGCAGGCGCAAAAATCATTCAGGCCGTGCGCAGCAGGTTAACGCCCTCAAAAATATTAACCTTGGCCGCCTTTCGTAATGCCATAGCCGTGGATGTGGCCATGGGAGGCTCAACCAATACCGTTTTACATCTGCCGGCGATTGCGCATGAAGTCGGCTTAAAACTGGATTTGGAGGAATTCAACCGTCTTTCCAGGAAAACACCCCATCTGTGCAGCGTTAGTCCGGGGGGAGATCATTTTATGGTGGATATTCACCGGGCTGGCGGAGTACCAGCTGTGATGAAAACCCTGGTCTCCCGGGGCGTAATTTCCACTAAATTACCTACGGTAACGGGTCATACCGTGGCGGAGAACTTGAAAGACGCTCAGGTGGCTGATACCGAGGTTATACGTCCGCTGTCCAGACCTTACCATAAATATGGAGGGCTGGCAGTCTTAAAAGGCAATATTGCTCCGGACGGCAGTATAGTAAAGCAGTCAGCGGTTGCACCGGAAATGATGCATAGCATATGCCGGGCCCGCGTCTTTAACAGTGAAGATACCGCTTTCAAGGCGATTATGAAAGGCGAGATCCGGAAGGGGGATATAGTAGTTATTCGCTATGAAGGTCCCCGGGGCGGGCCGGGCATGCGCGAAATGCTTTCACCGACCAGCGCCATCGCGGGTATGGGTCTGGATAAGCATGTGGCCTTAATCACGGACGGACGTTTCTCAGGCGGAACCCGCGGGGCGGCTATCGGACATATCTCGCCCGAGGCGGCGGCTGGCGGACCGATTGCCGTGATTCGAGAGGGAGACAGGATAGAAATCGATATACCAAAATTCAAGATCAATTTACTGGTTTCGGATCAGGAATTCAAACAGCGAATGGACGGCTTGAAGCATCCAAAGCGAAAAATATATAAGGGTGTTTTAGGACGCTACGCGAGATTAGTGACCTCGGCAAATACCGGGGCGGTGTTGGAATGAAAAAAATATAGATTAGCATTGCTGTCCAAATTAATCTGGATGCCGGCCTGTCCTTGCCTGTCCTGCCTGTCCTGGATGGTTTAGTCCAGGGGATGTCCAGGGCTTTCGCCGGGATATAGGATGGCAGCGTTGAATATCATTACTACTTTGATTACTTAACCATGAAATATAGTTAATGTATCATGAAATATCAGGGGGTTTATATTATGAGCCAGGAAAAAACCGGTGCGCAGATATTTGTGGATAGCTTGTTGCGGGAGGGAACAGATATTATATTTGGGTATCCCGGAGGCGTTTTGCTTCCGATTTTTGATGCCTTGTATTCTTCTAAATTGCGTGTTATTCTGCCTCGTCACGAACAAGGAGCGGCCCACATGGCAGACGGCTATGCCCGGGCGACCGGCCGGGTGGGAGTTTGTTTGGCAACCTCCGGGCCTGGCGCGACTAATCTGGTAACCGGGATTGCCACGGCCTATATGGATTCCATTCCCATGGTGGCTTTTACCGGTCAGGTGGTCAGCAGCATGATCGGTAATGACGCTTTTCAGGAAGTGGATATAACCGGCATTACCCGGCCTATTACCAAGCATAATTTTCTGATCAGGAATGTTAAGGATATCGCGGCCACCATTCAGGAAGCCTATTACATTGCCAGTACCGGCCGGCCGGGTCCGGTCTTGGTGGACATTCCCAAGGATGTGACTACCGCGGCTTGCGTGCCGGAATACCGGGAAAAATCGGAAATTCGCGGTTACCGGCCCAACTTGGCACCGCATCACAACCAGATTAAAAAAGCCGCGGCTATGATTGCGGAAGCCAAGCAGCCGCTCATATATGCGGGCGGCGGAGTGATTTTAGCCAACGCTTCCAAAGAACTGAGTGAGTTGGCTGAAAAAATCAATGCACCGGTTACCCTTACCTTAATGGGGCTGGGAGCTTTTCCCGGTACGCATGAAAATTTTGTCGGCATGCTGGGCATGCATGGTACGCGTACGGCTAATTATGCCATGCAGGAAAGTGATGTGGTTATCGCCATTGGCGCGCGCTTTGATGATCGCGTGACCGGACGGGTGGAGCATTTTGCCTCCAATGCCAAGATAATTCATATTGACGTGGATCCGGCCAGCATTTCAAAGGTTGTTTCCGTGGATGTGCCGATTGTAGGGGACGCCAAGCTGGCTCTGCAGGCCCTGCTGAAAGAAGTTGCATCCCGGAAATGCGATGAGTGGTGGTCCCGGGTCAGGGAATGGCAGAAGAAATTTCCCCTGGGTTATTCCCAGGAGGGATCCGGCTTAAAGCCCCAGATGGTAATTGAGACTTTGTATAAGGTGGGAGGGGCGGATTTGTTTCTGGCCACGGATGTGGGGCAGCACCAAATGTGGGCGGCCCAATTTTTCAAACTTAACCGGCCCCGGCATTGGGCTTCTTCCGGAGGACTGGGGACAATGGGTTATGGATTTCCAGCCGCCTTGGGAGCGCAGGCCGGATTGCCGGGCAAGCCTGTGGCCGTGGTGAGCGGGGACGGCAGTTTCCAAATGAACATGCAGGAATTGGCTACGGCCGTGGTTAATAAGCTCCCGGTAAAGGTGATTATTCTGAATAACGGGTACCTGGGCATGGTGCGGCAGTGGCAAGAGTTATTCCACGGCAAGCGGTATTCCTCCACTGATATTGAGAGTTCTGTAAATTTTGTTAAACTGGCGGAAGCTTTCGGCGTGACCGGGATTTCTGTCCAGGAGCGGGATCAGGTTGAACCGGCAATCAAACGCGCGTTTGCCACTGAAGGACCGGTAGTGATGGACTTCCAGGTGGATAGGGAAGAGAATGTCTGGCCCATGGTACCGGCCGGGGCGCCGATTCATGAGATGATCGGGGAATTGGCGTAAAGATTGATGAAATAGGGATGTGATTCGTAGGGGTGGATCTTGTGTGGGTGCGGCCCCCGTGGCCGCCCAAGCCAATAGTAATGTAGGGGCGTTTAATTAAACGCCCCTACGCTTTGTGGGTGGTATATCGCGGAATTTGAGGGATTGATAAAACAGCATGAAATATTAATTTCAAGGAGAAACAATCATGCGTCATACGCTGTCTGTTTTAGTGGAAAATAAACCCGGAGTGCTGGCGCGCGTCGCCGGTTTGTTTTCCGGCCGGGGGTTCAACATTACCAGTTTAACCGTGGGCGAGACCGAGGATGTGAGCACTTCACGCATGACCATTGTCGTGGCGGGCGATGATGCCATCGTCGAGCAGATTACCAAGCAGTTGAATAAACTTGTGGATACCATTAAAATTTATGATTTTACCGGCGAGGCGCACCTGGAGCGCGAATTGGCCTTAATCAAGGTGCAGGCTGAGGTACGGTGCCGTTCGGAAATTACCCAGTTAGTGGAAATATTTCGCGCGAAAATCGTGGATGTTTCTGATAAGAGTTTTACCCTGGAGATTACCGGGACAGCGGATAAAGTAAATGCTTTTATTGAATTGCTCCGCCCCTTTGGGATCCGGGAGCTTATCCGTACCGGCACGGTTGCGATCGCCCGGGAGAAGAAGAAATAAAAAAAGTAAAGTTTAACTAATATTTGTTGCGGAAAGGCAGTTTTGGTGGACTTCCCATGTTTGTCATTCCGAGCGAAGCGAGGAATCTCCAAGAGACCTGATAATTCAGGCGTTTTCGGGGAGATTCCTCACTTCGCTCGGAATGACAAACTTAGTAAAACACGCTTCCGCAACAAGAACTAACTATAAACAGGAGGAAAACAGCATGGCTACAATGTATTTTGACAAGGATGCAGATTTAAATGTTCTTAAGGGGAAAACCATCGCGATCTTGGGCTATGGGAGCCAGGGACATGCGCACGCCCTTAATCTTAAAGATTCCGGACTGAAAGTCATAGCCGGAGAGCTCAAGGATTCGCAAGCCTGGAAAGCCGCCCAGCAGAGCGGGGTAGAGGTCATGACCGCCGGGGAGGCCTGCCAAGCCGCGGATATTATGATGATCCTGGTTCCGGATCCGCTGCAGCCACAGGTTTACCGGGAAGCGGTGGAGCCGAACCTGAAAGAGGGGAAGGCAATCGCGTTCGCGCATGGTTTTAATATCCACTATAGCCAGATTACGCCTCCTCCCTCAGTGGATGTATTCATGGTGGCGCCTAAAGGACCGGGTCATATGGTGCGCCGGGTTTATACGGAAGGGGGCGGGGTGCCGGCCTTGGTGGCGGTACAGCAAAATGCCACGGGCGAGGCATTAAAGATCGGTTTAGCCTATGCCAAGGGCATCGGATGCACTCGGGCCGGGGTAATGGAGACTACTTTCCGCGATGAGACCGAGACTGATCTGTTTGGTGAGCAGTGTGTGCTCTGCGGCGGCCTGACCGAATTAGTGAAAGCCGGGTATGAAACCCTGGTAGAAGCGGGTTATCAGCCCGAGAACGCTTACTATGAGTGTCTGCATGAGCTCAAGCTGATCATAGACCTAATGTATGAAAACGGCATTTCCGGTATGCGGCACAGTATTTCCGAGACCGCCAAATATGGGGATATTACACGGGGCAAGCGGATCATAACCGGGGAGACCCGCCAGGAGATGAAGAAAATCCTGAAGGAAATCCAAAGCGGAGAATTTGCGCGTGAATGGATACTGGAAAACCAGGCCGGCCGGCCGGTTTATAATGCTATTTTGAACCAGGAAGCCGGGCATCCGGTTGAGACAGTCGGCAAACAGCTGCGGAGTATGATGGGGTGGATCGCAAAAAAATAAAACAGGCGATTATTAAGCGGACCAAAAAGCGTGTAACCAGGCCTCCCCGGCTAAGGGCAAAACCCTGGCGGCGCAGCATTCCATATATTTTTATGGGAATAGTGTTTACTCTGGGATTTTGCGCTCTCTTGCTGGTGATTCAGGAAAAGCCGGCACTGGCCGGCCGGGTAGTTCTGGCTGCCATGGTACTGGCAGGAATGGAATATCATTTTCGCAACTTATCAGCCGGGCCGAGCAGCATGGAGCATGAGTTTTCCGCGTTGAGCGATAGTCTCTGTTTTACCGTGGTCCCGGGGTTTTTAATTTACGGACTGGCTTTTCGCGGCTGGGGTACCCTGGGGTTAATCGCCCTGTTTATCATTATTTTTGGGGGATTGAGCCGGCTTTCACTATATAAAATTTATAATCCGATAACCGTTAAAAAGGGTTTTATCGGGATACCCTTAACGATTAACGCGGCCTTTATTTCTCTGATGGCTCAGTTGGTGGAGCCGGGCGGTCTTGAGCCGGGATACCGGCTGGCGCTGCTGGCCGTGGTAATTGGCTTGACTTTTTTGACGGTTAGCACCATTCGTTATCCCAATCCAGCTGATCAACCGGGTATTTTTTTATTGGTGATATTAGCCGTGGCTGCGGTTTTTTTAGGTCCTCCGGCGGCCAGGATAGCGGTTTGGCTGTTGCTCATGGGGGGGACGATTTATATTGTCATTGCGCCGTTTGGGGTGAAGAAAGGATAAACTACTATGCCTGAAACAGTGAAAATTTTTGACACTACTTTGCGGGATGGGGAGCAATCTCCCGGAGCCAGCCTGGATAGGAACCAAAAAGTGGAGATAGCCCGGGCTTTGGAAGCCTTGGGAGTGGATGTCATAGAGGCTGGATTTCCCATTTCTTCGCCCGGTGATTTTGAGTCAGTGCAGGCTGTGACCAAGGCAGTTAGAGAACCCGTAGTAGCGGGACTGGCCCGCTGCCAGAAGGCGGATATCAAGGCAGCCTGGCAGGCTCTGCAGGGAGCCAGGCAGCCTCGAATTCACCTCTTTCTCTCAACCTCGCCCCTGCACATGAAATATAAGCTGAAGAAAAGCCCAGAGGAAGTAATGCGTATTGCGGCGGATATGACCCGTTATGCGTGTTCGCTCTGCCAGGATGTGCAATTTTCGCCTGAGGATGCCACCCGTAGTGAGTTGCCTTTTCTGGCCCGGATTGTAGAAACCGTGATTCAGGCCGGAGCCTCAACCATCAATATTCCAGATACCGTAGGCTACACCACTCCCGGGGAATTTGAGATTTTAATTCGCGAATTGTATGCTCGAGTTCCCAGGCTCAAGCAGATTATGGTTTCCGTGCATTGCCATAATGACCTGGGTATGGCCACGGCGAATTCCCTGGCCGTAATTCGCGCGGGCGTCCGTCAGGTAGAGTGTACCATCAATGGGCTGGGAGAACGCGCGGGCAACGCCGCTTTGGAAGAGGTGGTGATGGCTCTCAAGACCCGCGCGAAATTCTTTGGGGTACGGACCAAAATTCAAACCCGGCAGATCGCGCGCTTATCCCGCCTGGTATCCACAGCCACGGGTATAGTGGTTCAGCCGAATAAGGCCATTGTGGGCGGTAATGCCTTTGCCCATGAGGCCGGAATTCACCAGGATGGGATCATTAAGCAGAGGCTGACCTATGAAATTATGAATGCCCGGGATATCGGGCTTAAGGAAAACCGGCTGGTTTTAGGCAAGCATTCCGGCCGGCACGCCCTGGCCAAAAGGCTCCAGAAATTAGGATACCACCTGGGGGAAAAAGAACTTCAGGCTTTTTTCGGGCGCTTTAAGGAACTGGCGGATAAAAAGAAAGAGGTTTTTGATGAAGATCTGTTTGCGTTAATGGAAGAGAGCATGGATACGCCAAAGAAAGTCTACAGCTTGGAACACGTCCAGGCCTTTTCGGGAAGCGGTATGGTTCCTACAGCCGCGGTCCGGCTGATTAAAGCGGGTCAGGTGCTTCAGGGATCAGGGACCGGCGATGGCCCGGTGGACGCCGTGTATAAAACCATAGACGCTCTATTGGGCCGGCAGCATAAATTAACCGGTTACGCCATCCAGGCCATTACCGGCGGAACCGACGCCCAAGGCGAGGTCACAGTGCAACTGGCCGGCCGTGGCCGGGTGATTACCGGCCGGGGAGCGCATACTGATATTATTGTAGCCTCGGCCAAGGCATATATTAATGCTTTAAACCGTCAGGAGGTAATGGAGAGTAGGAGGGCACATGGCAAAAAAAAGACTTTATCGAAGTAAATCCGACCGGATGTTTGGCGGAGTCCTGGGAGGGGTGGCGGAGTATTTTGATATTGATGCCGGCTTGTTAAGAGTATTATGGGTTTTGCTGACTGTGTTTACAGGTGTTTTCTTGTGTTTATTTGTATATGTGTGCGCTCTCTTTATTATTCCCAATCAAGTTAAAATTACTAAAAGCTGAGCTGCTAATTGCAAATAATAGGAATAAATTAGTCGCTTATTAGAACATCACCGGCCATTGTAGGGGCGTTTAATATGTTAACCGCCCCTACGTTCCGTGGGTGGTTATCTCAGCTTTTTGGGGATTGAAAAAACAGCTTGAAATATTCACGTACGGGCAAGCGAATGGCTAATATTTTGCAAAAAGGAGTGGTTTGATTATGCCGCAACCCATGACAATAAGCGAGAAAATCCTGGCGCGGGCGGCCGGGAAAAAATACGTTGCGCCGGGGGAGATGATTTTGGCCCGGCTGGATATCTGCCTGGGAAATGATATTACCGCCCCCCTGGCGATCAAGGAGTTTTATGCTGCCGGAGGCAAGCATGTTTTTGATCGTAAACGAGTGGCCTTGGTACACGATCATTTTACTCCCAACAAGGATATTAAATCAGCCCAGCAGACCAAGCTCCTGCGTGAATTTGCCCACGAGCAGAAATTAAAGTATTACTGGGACCAGGGAGAGTGTGGGGTGGAGCACGTCCTCTTGCCGGAGCAGGGAGTCGTAGTACCCGGCGATTTAATCATTGGCGCGGATTCCCATACCTGCACCTATGGCGCCTTGGGAGCCTTTGCTACGGGCGTGGGTTCCACGGACCTGGCAGCCGCTATGCTGACCGGCCAGGCCTGGTTCCGAGTACCTCCCTGCATCAAGCTTATATTTCGGGGAAAGATGCCCCGGGACGTAACTGCCAAGGATTTAATCCTGCTGGCCATTGCGCGTCTGGGAGTGGATGGGGCTAATTACCGGGTTTTGGAGTTTGCCGGTCCGGTGATTTCAGGTCTGTCCATGGCCGGGCGTTTTACCATGAGCAATATGGCGATTGAAGCCGGGGGCAAAGCCGGATTGGTTGTGCCTGACGCTGTCACTAAGCAGTATTCTGTGGGCCGCGCCCAGCGTAAGCCTCGCTACTATGTCTCGGATGCGGACGCGATTTACGAAAGAGTGGAGGAATTCGACGTTAGCCGGCTGGAACCTCTGGTAGCCAAGCCTCATCTGCCGTCCAATGTAGAACCGGTTTCCCGCTTGAAAAATATAGTTTTAGACCAGGCTGTGATTGGTTCATGCACCAACGGCCGGATTGAAGATCTGCGCGAAGCGGCCAAGCTATTGAAAGGCAAACGGGTCAGTTCCCGGGTGCGAACCATAATTTTCCCGGCTACCCCAACGATATGGAAGCAGGCGCTTAAGGAAGGGTTGATGGAAATTTTCACCTCCGCCGGATGTATTATCTCGCCTCCGACCTGTGGACCTTGCCTGGGCGGGCACATGGGCGTTCTGGCAGAAGGTGAGCGCGCTGTGGCCACAACCAACCGGAATTTCGTGGGGCGCATGGGTCATACCAAGAGCGAGGTCTACCTGGCTTCGCCTGGAGTTGCCGCAGCTTCAGCCATCAAAGGGCGATTGGCCCACCCGCAGGAAGTTCGCGGATCGGATTGGAAAAAAGGGGTGAAAAAATGAAATTTCAAGGCAAAACCTACAAGTTCGGTGATAATGTCAACACTGACGAGATCATTCCAGCCCGCTATCTGAATACCAGTGATCCCCAGGAACTCGCAGCCCACGTGATGGAAGACGCGGATCCCGTTTTTTCCGGCCTGGTAAAACCGGGAGATATTGTAGTGGCGGGAAGAAATTTCGGCTGTGGATCTTCACGCGAGCACGCGCCCCTGGCCCTGAAAACCGCGGGCATAGCTTGCATAGTAGCCGTAAGTTTCGCCCGGATTTTCTACCGCAACGCCTTTAACATCGGTCTGCCCATCCTGGAATGTCCGGATGCCGCTTCTGAGACTCAGGCCGGGCAGGAAATAGCCATTGACGCCGGACAGGGAATAATAACCAATCTGATTACTGGGAAAACATATCAGGTTGCTCCCATCCCACCATTTATGCAGGAACTGGTCGAGCTTGGCGGGTTGATGGAGTATGTGAAGAAGAATTTAGCCGCTTAAATTTAGGAGTCTCTCGGAGAAACCTGCGAATGACTGAGAGCAGTCAATAGTATTCTGGGATTGCCGAGCTCCAGCTCGGCAGGCAGGATCGTTCCAGGAGCTCGAGCAATTAGTCGCTTTTGTTATACCCGCATGATATTTATATTCCAGTAGGGGAGGATTTTAAACCCGCCCCTACAATTAATTCTTTTTGCCCCTAATTAAAAATTTTAGAATTAATCAATTCATTTTTTTTATTTTCAACCAACTTGATTTGCTTAATTAAGCCTCTCTTTTCTTCTTCCATTTTCTCGCATTCAGATACTATTTTACCCCGTACTTCTTTTGAAGGGAACGGAACATCGATGTCAGTAATTGAATCCGAATTTAAAGTTGACCCTTTAGCGGCCCTTTGAGCATACGGAGAATAGTCTAAGGCAGGTAAAATATAATAAAGATATTTAATCATATTTTTATCGCTTTTATCACGCGGGATTAACGCCACTATAGCCTCATTTGTATATAAATCTTTTCCCGCAATTCCAACTCTTCCCACAGTCAACTTAAAGCTAAATAACAAAGTGCCCGCAGATATTTTTTTAACGTTTGATTTCTTAATTCCCACATCACTTATTTTTTCCTCGGTATCATTAATATACATTTCTCCCATATCGGATATTTTTACCCAGGGATTTTCACCATTCCACGACTCCAAATCTCCCCTAGGGGGAGTTCCGCCTATAATTGGAAGCTCACAGATTTCCTCCAAAGTTTTTGTTTGCCCCTTTAGAGGGACTTTTTTTCTATAAGCATTTAATGTTAATTTATAATTGTTATTCCTTATAATCTCAAAATCTACGGAAAAGGATTTATCGGATTCTTCTTTATCCGCCCACAATTCTCGTAAAAGAGATAAATCAGTTTCTTTAATGGCTGGTCTGCCTTTTTTACTTCCGGTTTTTTCAAAGCCATCATTGACAACATCAAAAAACCAAACTTTTTTAGTCTGCTTTCCTTTTTCAAATATTAAAATACTTGTGGGTTGTCCTGTATAAGGTCTAAAAACAAAAGGATCTAATTGAATCACTGCTTTCACATTACAAGTCTCAACCAATAATTTGCGTAATTTGACGCACTCAGATTGCTTATTAAAAAGCAACCCATCAGGAACAACTACTCCCGCTCTCCCGTTTTTTTTCAACGAATCAATAACATGCTTCATAAAAATCGGATTAGCGTCATTTGTCTCAAATTCATAAAGAGAGCTATATTGCGTTTTTTGAGAAAATGGAAAATTAGTAGTTACAATATCATACTGTTCTTTTAGAGGATTTTTCAAACTGTCCATCTGATGAATATTGGTATGTCCATCTCCAATTATAATCATATTCATTTTAGCGACTTTAGCCGTTCCGGTTAATTCTCTGCCATAAACTGTTTTTTCTTCCAATACTTCAAGGTTTTCTTTTGTCGGCTTGCATTTTTTCTTAACGTGCTTAAAACTCTCAATTAAAAAACCACCTGTTCCGCAACAAGGGTCATATACAGTTTCTTTGAAAACCGGATCGAGTAAATCGATAATCAATTTAACAATATGTCTTGGAGTAAAGTATTCTCCTAAATCATTTCCAACAGAAATGGAATTTTTCAAAAAATACTCAAAGGCATCTCCCTTCACATCAGAGTCAGCGTTCAACAGTTTTAACTTTGAAAGTTCGTCTACTATTTTTTTTAAATTCTCGGAATTTTTTATTTGTAACTCGGACTGAAATACATCGCCACTGTGATTATACTTATTCGCCAATCGTGAAAGGACTATCTTGTTTATATAATCCAACATCTCATCCGATTCTTTATTACAAAAAGCTTCCCAGCAATATTTTTTTTCCAGGCGTCTTTTCTCGCCGTCATTCTCCCGCTCTTCTTCAATTTCACTTATCAATTTTAAAAAAAGCAAGTTAGAAAACTCTGTGAATCGTTCCACACCTTCTCGCATTCCTTCTTCCCGCAATAAATCATTCGCACCTGAAAATACTTTAATCAACTCTCTTTTTGTGTATGTGACTTTTTCGGGGGAATAGATAGAAAATCCCTCATTAACAAAACGCAATAATAATTTTTCGGAAATAAAGTCTACTACTAACTGCTCGTCTAATTTTAAACTGGAATCTCCTTGAATATCATAAGATTCAACAATAGTTCCATCCGTTACAAAAACTATGTTTATTCCCAACGGTTTTGCATATTTATCTACGGCCTGAGTTAAAGCCGATCTTAAATTCTGCCCACTTCTTTTCGCCTCAATTATAGCAAGTGGAATATCAGTACTGGATTTATAAAGAACAAAATCAGGTCTCCGACCTTTAAACTTATTATTTTGTTCTTTAATCTTGGCACGTTCAGTAAATACATTGCAATTTTTGGAATTTTCATCTATATTCCACCCCAGATTACTCAAAATTTGGTCTATTTTTTTCCTGGTATTACTTTCTAAAGATTTTGTAATTTTTCTCATTTTGAACATCCTCCGCTTACACAATCAATGATACTAAAATGTAGCACACTCAATCATACTGAACAACTTTTTGTTTTGCCACGTCAAATAGTTTGTTCGCCGAGACTCGCTAACTTATTTCGCACCTTTCAATCTCTGATAGGTTAAACGAGCTCCAACCGCCTTGTTAAACAGAGCGTCTACCCGATTCATAGACTTCACCGCGCACCTAGGAGCTCGCAAACCAGTTTGTTCCGGCAGCCACAGGCTTTCGCCTGAGGGAAAATCATCGTTTCTGCATCCGGCGCAGAACGCCGATGACAATACCCTGAATGCGCAGGTCTCCGGTCTCGACATAAATCGGCTGCATTCCCGTGTTGGCAGGCTGGAGCCGGACGCGGCCGACTTCGCGATAGAAGCGCTTGACCGTCGCTTCGTTTTCGATCAGAGCCACTACAATCTCGCCGTTTTCCGCCTGACTGCGTTTTTCTACGATGATGTGATCGCCATCTACGATGTGATCTTCGATCATGGAATCGCCCTTGACGCGCAGGACAAAGGTCTCCTGACGTCCCAGCATATCCTCGGGTAAAATAATACTCTCCGGATGTTCAATTGCTTCAATGGGTGAGCCGGCCGCAACCAGACCTAGCAGCGGTACTTCCAAAGCACGCGGCTGCTCGTCCGGTTGTTTTAATGTAACATGGCGGGCACGTCCTTCCTCCCGGCTAAGCGCCCCTTTTTCCTCCAGTGTTTTGAGATGTTTGTGTACCGTGGCAACCGATGAGAGGCCGAAGTGTTCGCCGATCTCGCGCAAGGTGGGCGCATAGCCATGTGTCTGGATATAGGTTTGCACAAAATCCAGAATTTGTTTCTGTTTGCGTGTTAATACCAGCATTCCGCCTCCTTTTTAAAAGTAATACTTACTGCGTCTCTGTATTTTGTTACGCCTTCTGGGGAACAAATTCGCCTGGTCTATTTTAGCAGACAACTCAAAATTTCTCTCACCCAAAGACGAACAAAAGACAAAAAAGACAGAATTAAAAAAACTTCAACTCGATATTTACCATTTGTTCGTATTGTTGTCAAGTGATATTTCGTAAAATATTCGCTTTGCTTATTCGCTAAATCTATCCTTGTGTATCCTCATGTCCTGATAATCCCGTAACATGTCAGTCACGTGTTGCGCCAGTAACGAGGATGACCGCTCTCCTTCGCTGCGCTAATGGGCCATAGGGCGAGCTGATGACTGAAATACCGGAAAAGTTACAGCAGATCGGCAACTTGCCTTCAATCCGCAAGCCCTACTCTCCGCTGTAGATAAGCAGTCATCCTCGGTACCGATACCGCAGGTGATATTCATGGCATGTCACTGACATGTTACATAATCCGAATTCTTATTATTGACCTACTATTCCGGTTTTTGTTATACTTTTCTGAGAAAATAATTTCTTTTAGGGAATTTATTTGGCAGTAATAAGTATAAATGGAGAAGTGAAAGAGCAACGAAAAATTGCGGTTAGGGCGTCTTAGGATTTACTACTGCAATATTATTGAGACCCAAGGTATTTTCTATGCGGGAACTTTTTGACCGATTCTCAATCGCCTATTTTGCTGGCGCCATTGGTGGTTTGGCTTATGCTTTAATAGCATGGTTCTGCGACCAATGGGAGCTTTTTGAATTATTTTCCGTAAAAATGAGTGTTGCCAGCCTGACCTGGGCTTATTTGGCGCAGCGGATTTTAAAAGGGTCATTATGGGCGCTATTATTAGTATTGTTGGGCTCTTTTTTTCGCGCCCGGGGTGCTTTGCTGGGTTTGATGCTAAGTCTTCTGCCCAGTGCCTATGTTTTATTGGTTTATTATCCTGGTCATAATTTAGGTTTTTTAGGATGGGACAAGGGTCCGCTTACATTTATGTTTGTTTTACTATTTAATGCGGTATGGGGTTTTATTGCCGGCGGCATATATGCCAAGCATTATCGTGCTTGATATATTTTTTCCGTGGACACTGGGGGATTTATTCATGAGAAAATTGTCGTTACTTTTTTTTACTCTTATCCTAGGTTGTTCTGGAAATATCACAGAAACAGTTTCCCGAAATACCCATAATATCTTTTTTGAATTGAATAATCAAAGACTTAACTTTAAACCGCCTTGTGGTTACATAGTTCTAACGGAAGAGGATGTGGCTATTTGGACTCAAGAAGCGTATTTACAATACCCGCTGCTGGGGACATCGCCTTTTTTTGCGCGTAAGAGCAAGTGGCCAGGGATATTGACTTTTTTTGTACGCAAGAGCAAGAGGGCGGAGGCATTGACTTTTTTTGTGCTTGAGACCGAATGGAAAATATTTTTAAAAAATAGAAATATAAATGTCCTTAGACACCACGGTTCGTTACGTTACGCTCCAGAAACAGTGAATTGTAAATTTCCCGTGAATATGAAACTTGAGGAATTCTTGAAGCTTTCCCAATGCATACCGGCCAGTACGGAAGTAGAAGGCAAGGAAATAACATTTTATAATGGTCATATAGTATCTAATGATTTCCAGCCTACGGTGAAACCTCTCATAATAGGCGGTAGAGGAACAGATGCATATGCGGCCTATCAAATTATACGTATAGATGTTATAGGAAAAGAAAGCGTTGACTGCACTGCCTTTACTCTGGTTAATGGTTATGTGTTGGCATTTAATATGTCAAATCCAGATGAAACCGCGAAAAGCGAAACTAATGTGATGAGTTTAACGAAAAATATGCTGAAAGATTTTTTTGAAATTAATCAGTTGCAGAAAAACCAAGAGACGGGGGAACAATAATTATAGTCACTGCTTTTCAGGACTGTCTGCTTCGCGGTTTGTGGGGGTGGGGGAAATTGATTAATCAAAGTCCGCGTAAATTTCTCCGAAATTGATGCCGGCGATTTTCTTGATTTCATTCTGGTATTTATTGTCCAGGCCGACTCTGGCCCGCCAAAATTCCTGGCTGGCGCTTCCGTTGCGGATGGCTACGTAAGCTTCCATGAAAGCTGCCAGTTCATCAGCGGCCTTGACCAGGCTGCCATCCCGCGGATTGAATTTATCTTCATTGTATTTAGTGTTGATGAGTTCACTGGCATCCCCGGCGGGATTTTGTGCGGAGGCAGCAGCATTTTGGGTAGCTAGAATTTTAATTTTGCCATCCTGGGTTATGCGGGTTTCAAACTCGTTTTCCGCGAACATTTTAATCTCCGGATGCCAGGCCGAAGGGATGAGGCCGTAGATCTCTTTTTCCAGGAGTTCTTTTTCATATTCCTTGATCAGGTCATCTAAGCCGGCCACCGATTTTTTTACCGGTGAAATAATATCCCGGGTAAGCACTTCGGGCAAATCGTGAAACAGGCCGGTCAAGTAATTATTAATTCGTCTTTGCTTACAAGCTCCGATTTCCAGCGAAAAAAGATAGACCAGGATGGCTACCAGCAGCAGATGCCCGATGACCGAGGTTTTAGGGATGCGGTGAAGATTGGACCAGCGGGTTTGAAAGCGAAGCTCACCGCATAAACTAATAAAACGCCGGTACTCGGCATGAGAGTTTAGCTGGGCGATGCCCGGGAGATTGGCGTATTTTTTCTGCTTGGCATCCAGGTCCTTTTGGATATCCGCGATGTCATAGCCGTCCGGGTTGGCCTGCCGGATAATGGTGAATTCGAGTTTGGTGGCGTAAAAGTGGGCCGCGCTCAGAATACGGGTGTTGATATTTTCTTCCCTCCGGCTGAAATGCTCCTGGAAGCGGTGGCAGAACGGCTTTCCCAGCGGAACGATAAAAGGCTCCAGTTCATTATAAACCCATTCATTCAGAAGTTTATACTTCTCGGTATCGGCTTTTATTTTATGGAAAATCGGCGGCTTTAAATCCGTCAGGACAGTACGCTGCAGAAGTTCGAACAGGCCTCCTTCAATAATTTCCAGCCAGTCGAAACCCGGAGTGCTTTCCTCGAATTTTCCCAAAAAGTAAGCTATAACCATCTTATGGGCCTGTTTATCCAATTCCGTGAATTCCATAGGACGGGCTTTGTCATTCCAGCGCTGCATAAAAGCGGCGTCAAATATTTTCAGCAGTAAAGATTTTCGTATCATGTCCGGGAGCCTCCGCAGAGAAGATAATATATATTTGCAGACGCGCGGTATAGTTGCAAGCGGAAATTTCATTTAATTAGGTATCTCCGATTACGTACAGCGCGAAAAAGGCCGGGGGTCGCAGGTGTTTGTGCTGCGGGTGGGGAGCGCACTCCCAAAAGCCGGTTAGAAAAAAAGCACAAACTAAACAGTATTTATGTATAATCTGAGGTATAAGCGCCGGACATATTCTGGCAGACGTAAACCAAAAACCTGGTATCTCGGAAAGAAGCAGTAAAGGAAACGAAAAACAAAGGTTAGGTGGAGAAAAAACATGGATAAAGAAGAATTAAATGAAAAACTACTTGCGGCAGTGAAACAACAGGGCATCAAACTGGAAATAGTAAAAGCATTAATAGAAAATGGTGCTGAGGTTAATGTGAAAGATGAATTGGAGTCTGATCAGACGGCTTTGATGTTTGCGACTGACTGTGGTTCTCTTGAGGTTGCGAGATTACTTATTGAAAGCGGCGCTGAGGTTAATATAAAAGATGAATATGATCAGACGGTTTTAATGTTTGCGGCGCGGGTCGGTTCTTTTGATATTGTGAGATTACTTATTGAAAATGGTGCCGATGTAAATGCGAAAGCTGAAGAGGGTTGGACGGTTTTGATGTGCGCAGCTCAAGGTGGCTCTCTGGATACAGTGGAGTTGCTGATAGAAAAAGGCCTGGATGTAAATGCAAAAGATAAAGATGGTTGGACGGTTTTAATGTCTGCGGCTCAAGGTGGTTCTCTTGGTATAGTGGAGTTACTGATAGAAAAAGGCTTAGATGTTAACGCGAACGATGAGAATGGCCGGACGGTTTTGATGTGCGCAGCTCAAGCTGGTGCTCTTGATATAGTGAAGTTACTGATAGAAATGGGGGTAGAGGTTGACGCGAACGGT
>DAOVYW010000110.1 GCA_030635415.1 Candidatus Firestoneibacteriota bacterium | reverse complement strand
GGAAGCCACCAGCCATGGCGGCGCGATTGATTTGGGCCTGGTTTATCGTCCGCCTTGGTCTGATTTTCAAATCCAGGCAACAGTGCGTAATCTCGGCGTAACCACCCCGCTGGCAGAGGAAGCCGATTCCCTGCCGTCCCAATTCCAAAGCGCGGCAATGTATCAGTTCCCGGATTACGGGCAGATCCGGCCTCGCTTGACTGCTGCCGCTTCGCTCGATGGGGACAAGCAATTCCAAGGCGCGCTTGGAAGTGAAATCGAATTATTCAACCATCTGATTCTCCGGAGCGGTTGCTATTTTCAGCCGGATATGAACGAAAAATGGAGTTTCGGCCTGGGCTTCAGCTATGTCCCGTTCCGGATTGATTATGGCATGCTTCCCCTCCCTGAATTGGATCTGGTGCATCTGGTCAGCCTGCAATATTCTTTTATTGGTAACCGGGGAAATCCCAGCGCCCGGGTTAAAGTTTTGGCGCGCCTAGACCGTGAAAACCGTTTTGTGCAGCAATTTGACCTGGAGGCAACAAGCCATGCCCCTCTCAGGAAATGGCGATTTAAAATCATGGATGAAAATGGGCTGGTACTCAAGCGCTGGCAGGGTAAAAATTCGCCACCCGAGCAGCTTATCTGGGATATGACCGATATAGCCGGGCAACCACTGGCTAATGATCAGGGCACCTGGTATCAATTCAGAATTGAGGACGAGGCATATCGTGCCGGCATGGTATCAGGGCGCTTGCTTTCCAAACAAACCGCGCTCGCGCCCAAGCTTCATCAGCCCGCGGCACAGACACAAACCACGGAAACCATACTCTCTTTTAATGTGCAGCAGGTGAAAAAACATTTCCAACCCAGGATGTACAAATTGGAATTCGCGTCCCCGGACGGCAAAATCATTAAGCAATACAGTCAGATGGCAACAGATATCCGTGAATTAAATTCCCTACTTGCCCGGGATAAGGCGCAGCGCAAACTTCCCGCCGGCTTTGCCGGGTACAAACTGACTTTTATTGGCAAGCATGATCAAAAACAGGAAATATCGTCTTCCCTAGTCAGCATGCAACCCGGCCTCTTGATAGCATTGCAGGGCTATTTACTGGATATTCCACTGACACTTTCTCTGCGGCACGACAACTCGAATTTTCAGTCCTGGAAGATGGAGATCCAAAATACCCCCACCGGCGCAAAAATGAAAAGTTTCCAGGGCAGGGGGCGATTGCCTCAACATTTAGAATGGACTCCGGAAAAATCCCATGTGCGCGTAAAAGCCGAGGATCAATACCAAGCCGATTTGGTCATTCAGGATAAAAACGGCGTTGCCTGGCGGCAAATAATTCCCATTGTCCTGGTTCGGGTTAAGGATAAATCCACCGGCCCAGAGGAAAGCAAGCTTGAAATCAACCAAATATTATTCAATTACAATGAATATTACCTCAAAAAAGCGGCCTTGCATAAATTGCAGGCTGCGGCCATGATCATGCGGCATTATCCCGTATCCGGGGTAGTGATCAAGGGGCACACGGACGAAATCGGCAGTAAGCAATACAACCTTAAACTCTCGCGTCAACGGGCGGCGTCCGTGCAACGGTACCTGGTGGAAGAGGAGGAATTCAAGGAAAAACTGTTCCGGATTAAAGGCTACGGCTTTCTTAAGCCTTATGTTACTAGCCGGGATGAAGAAAGCCGCCGGAAAAACCGGCAGGTGGAAATCGTCATAACTTATCCTGAAAAGAAAAAATAACTGATAGGCATTACCCGCTATGCCTCCAGGTGCGACCAACTTCCTAACCAGGGACAGCAGGCCTTTGAGCAAATATATATATCTAAATGTGAGTAACGCCTCAAAGCAGAAGTCAAAAAACTCAGAAACATAATTGGCGGCCTCACCCTCAAGTTAAAAAAACGATTACCCCATACCCTTGGATTTTATAGCCGGGGCTTATGCCGAACCTTCGGAAAGCCTTCTGATTCTCAGTTCAAACATTTCCAGAACATTATCATCCAGCATATAGGGTATGCGTTCAGGTTCCAGCATCATGGTCAGTGTGCCCAAAGGCCCGCGCTGAGACAACAATACCACCGGCACAACCAGCGCCGGGATTTTCCGTTCTGAGAGCGCAGGCGCAAAAGGATCCGGCTTGGCAATCGCTATGGTCTCCACGAACGGCACTCGTCTAAAAAACTCGGAGAAAAATTCCAAGTCCTGAAGATGCGCCGCCAGCTCTTCCGAATTGTCAAAATTTCCCAAGTTCTTTTTCAGGAAGCGGATCATGCTCAAGGTCAAACTCAACTGGCTGCGGGCGAAGTTCTTTTCATCCCGCAGGCGGGTATCTGCCAATCGCAACAACCCCTTGTGAAGGGCCGAGTCTTTACGTTTCATTTCTAGAGCGAGCCGGGAATTTCCCAGCCGGCTTCCGCTCTGCTCTAGCATAAGCTGGGAACAGGCGATCGGCTTGGCATTCGCAATTCTGCTTACGATCAGTGCTTTTAATTTCCCAGGCAGGCAAGCCGCGAATTTAATCAGCATATGCTCCATATTCGTAAGCCGGGCCGGGGAGAGATTGTCCCGCAGCCGATCGCGCCGGCCATCAAACAGGCTGAGGTAAAGACCTTCCGCTCTTTTGCCTTCCCGAATCAATCCCTGCGCAACCGCTTTCATGCGGTCAGTCGGGCCTTCAACTTCAACCACATGCGGCCAATAAAATTTGAGGTTGCCAAGCTTAAGCGCCTGTCCGCTGGAAAACTTCACAGCGCCGATGCGGCTATTGAAATCTTCCCCGATTTCCACAAGTCCTGTCTGGTCTTTTGCCTGCAGGGATTCAATTTCACCGGCCAGCAAGGAAGCGTGCTTTTCATGCGCAATACTGACCAGACTGTTTTCGGCTTCGGTTTCCTTTACCGTCTTTAGCACATATTGCAAGGCCATGAGTCTTTCGCTTAACCCGGCCGTCTGAATCGTTTTGGGAAGATGAGCAAGTATAACCTCGACCTCTTCCAGCATGGCAGAAGCGGAATCTTCAAGCTTTAGGATCTGCAAGCCGGTGAATCGGGGATTCAAAGCGGACGGCCGCAAGCCCGCCCGACGGCCAACTTGCTTCTGCGGGTCAACCTGCGTTTGCAGTATCTGCAGCAACGCAGCCAGGATATTGTTCACCGTCAGGGATTGCGCACCGCCGTTCAAACATTTCTCGGCTTCTTTTAACATTACTCCTACCAGGCCTTGGTCTTCACGCGCCGTCTCTAACAACGCTTGGATATCCGGCCGGCTGTAGGGATCCAGATCCTGGAGCAGATTTTCCCGGACCAAGAATGCGCTTTCTATATTACCGGTCCAGAGCGCCGCTTCATTCATATAACGTTCCAGCAGCATGAGTAAAGTCCCCATATCCAGGGGCAGGGATCCGGACTTTAAAGCCTGCGAATAATCCTGATAACGCACACCTCGGGACCATTTTTCTTCCCGGGGTTCGGCTGGGAGCAAGAGTTGATCGTACCGGCCTAAACGTAATTTTAATGTTATTAGACCACGCTTAATTTTACCTGAATAGGAGCCGCGCTGATAATCAAAAATCCTCGCGATCCGCCTCTCCGCCTGCCGCAGGAGCCGGGCCTCCAGGAGGCCTTTCGCTTTTCCCGGAGCGGATAAAGTCATAAAGACAGCGAGAACATTTCCCGGAAGATAAACCATGGTCTTATTAAATTTCGTTCCCTTTTGGACGGGCTGGGTGTGATAACCGCGCACCCAACCGCTCAAGTAATTCCAATGGCCCACCTCCGGCGTTAATTCCCGGATTTCAAAACTATCGGGATTGAATTTTGAGGCCGTGGCATGATGAGCAGCCAAATGAGAACGCTTGATCTCCTTTAACCTTTGATTGACTGCTTTCGTTGACCAGGAGGCGGCCGGCTGAATTTGCAGGCCCTGAATTTTCTCAGCCCAGGTCTGACTGACTGAGAAAATAATTGCTCCGGTCATCAGCACCATGCTCAACCACCCCGGGATGCGATGGAACCAGGGATTAACTCTCCAAATCAAACTGTTGGATTCAGATCCCACAGGAGTTTTCAACCAATTCCATATGCCGCCGGGAAAAGACTTTTTTGCTTCATCGGCATCTTTTTTCTCTCCCGAAAACTTGTCGGCCGAGATGAATAAATAATTATTAATTGTATTTAAAAACATTAAATCACTTTCTTGAATATTTTGCTTTTGCTGGATTTGCTCTAAAATTTCATCCCCAGCCTTTTTAGGCTTGAATCCGATTTTTTTGACCCAAAATATAAAGGTATCGGCTACGGTCGGGATTTTTTCAACAGTATTGAAGATTTGACTAGGAAGAATTCTGAATTCTTGAATCTGCGGATGATTTTTCTTTAAAACTTCCAGCCGCTTCTTTACCACAATTTCAGCCAAATTCTTTTCCCGGGAAATTTCAATAAAATCATCCAAAACTCTAAATGCCAACAGCGCATAAACCGGGCGATCAAGCTTCTCCATAATGGTTGTGGTTCCATAAGCAAATAATTCACCCTCCTTTAAAATAATCTCATAATAATATTTCGCCCATGGCTGCTTTTTTGCTATGGACGCTGGTTTATTCCCCATACAGATCCATTGAAATCCTTGTCCCAAATCTATCATTTGGGCGTTGGTCAGCCAGGCATCATTTATATATCTTGCAAATCTCACTTTGGTCATCATTTTTTCTCTGAAAAGCAAAAACAATTTTAGTGTCTCTAATATTTCTGACGCCGGTTGTGAAGTAGCAGCAATTTCTTCTTCCAAATCCCTTTTTTCTCCGGCATGAATATAGTTTTTTTCCAGCGCGTCTATTAGCATGTTTAATATTTCACGCTTCATTTTTTTATCTCTTTTCGCTTCCGTCCGCAACCCCCGGTTCAAAAATGGCGATTCTGAAATCTCGTCCTGGCGCCGTTCTGATTCAATAGTAGTGCTGTCTGCAAGCAGAGATAAATAACTGCTAAATCCCGATAATAATCGCCTTAAATCACTTTCATCCATTACCTGGCGATTGCGGACCTGCTCAAGAATTTTTTCAGATAATACCTCATCTACTCTCACCGGTTTAAATCCTATTTTTCTAACCAAGAAAACGAAAGTATCCGTTGCCAAAGCTTTTTTGGAAACCGGGTTAATTATTTGATCATTGGGAACTCTAAATTCTTGAATTTGCGGAAATATTTTCTTCAATATCGTTAACCGTTTTTTAAAAATTACCTCAGCATAATTGTTTGCTCTGGATTCGTCAATAAAATCATCCAAAACCCTAAACCTCAAGAGAGCATAATTAGGTTGATCGTCCTGCTCTATAATGGTTGTAGTTCCATAAGCAAATAACTCGCCATTCTTTAAAATAATCTCATAATAATATTTCTCCCATGGCTGCTGTCTTGCAATTAGCGCTGGTTTATCCCCAATACAGATCCATTGAAATCCCCCGCCTAAATCTATCTTTTCAGCATCTGTCAGCCACGTGTCATAATAAAATCCTACTGTCCCCACGTTTGATTTAATTTTTTCTCTAAAAACCAGAAACAATTTTATTGCTTCCAAAAATTCTGGGACAGATTGCGAAATTGCGGCGATTTCTTCTTCCAAATCACTTTTTTCTCCGGCATGAATATAGTTTTTTTCCAGCGCGTCTATTAGCATGTCTAATATTTCACGCTTCATTTTTTCATCTCTTTTCGCTTCCCCCAGTGCATTGGAATCGCGCATAAGGATCAAACTTAAAATCGCCAGCCCCATCAGACTTGGCACCCAAAGGAACTGAAATAAACCGACTACTAGCAAAATAATCGCGGCTTCCAGGGCATAGGTTAAAGGCTCGGAGGGAATGAATTTGTGAATGGTTTCATGCATGCCACCGGCGAGAACAATCAGGACGGCGAGCGGATAGAGGACAGCTTTTTTCCTTATAGATAAATCAGAGGCGATTTGAAAGTTTAACTGGATCTTTCCGTCTCTCACATGGAGCACTCCCGGCTCATCCGGACTGCCGCGGAGCAGGTTGCTGAACATACTCCATTGCCAACCCGTGGTGAAGGCAGTTCGCAAGCCGACAAACCCAGCCAGCAATGCTGTCCGCAACCCAAAGCAACCTGCCAACAGCACGCCGGCCATGGTCAGGCTGTTCTCCCAGTCACCGGCATACCAGGAAGACAAACCAATACCCAGGGCGGTTATACCGGCAACAACAATTGTCGCGCTTCCGCTTTCACGGGCCTTGAGGTTGGCAGTTTTTCCTTCAGCAAAAAGACCTCCAAGCCTCTGGTAATGCGCCGGCTGCAGATAAGGAAGCTTACCCTCATACGCATATCCGCCGCCACTACTAAGTATCCTACTATAAATAGTTTGAAACATATATTCAGCTTCTATATCTAAATTATGGCCAAGCAAATACTGTCCCATAATAATAAACGCCTGATCAATATTGTTCTGGAAATATTCTTCCCGCGGGCTCCACGTCATCACACCATTTTGGTACTTATCATATAACCCCATAAGGAAAAAAGCGCTCCCGTCATCCTTTCGGGCATTTAGATATAATTTCAATAATCCCAGGCAACCTCTGCCTACGCATAATTTCGTCCAAAAGCTGCGAAATTCTTGTAAATCTTTTCCGATTAACATTGTCTTATTTTCCGAGTCTGGTTGAAATAAAAGATCATCAATGTAATAACGGATTTCATCTTCTTCATACGCGCGGATTAATTTTGCATAAATTTCATCTTTACTTAATCCTTGATATTCGGCTTTAATCAGCCGGTTAGCGGTCTGCAGAACTTCTTCTGACTGAGTATCAATAATAAGATTGGGCAAAAAATCCCGGGATTTAATTTTTTCTGCGGAAATAGCTTGCTCTAACCGTGCCTGACTAATAACAAAATCATGATTTTTAGCCATACATTCATAAATTACTTCAGCTTCCCGCTTTACGAAATCAGTAAAAACCGCTCCCCCGCCTATTTCTGACAGTTCCGGCAGATGGACACTAGGGAATGGATACAGGCGATCTTCCTTATCCGCATCCTTATCAATTATTTGTTTCAAATGCAATATTTTAAGCGGCACGTAGTCTTCATGCAACCGCTGTTCAACCACGGCCTCGATTTTACAAGCATAGATCTCAATCGTTGCCCCACCGTAATCCGGCTCATGCACCAACAAGTAATATCCATTGTTGATGAGGATTTTATTAAGCCCTTGCATACGGCGAGTAACCCCATTATTGTTCTGACTGCCTTGGACATAACTGATAAAATCATTTGCCTCTTCCCAGGTCAAACCTATTTCGCTTAAATAATTCACTGCACGCTCTTTCAATTTTTCATCAATAGTTCCCGGATAGTCTGACGTCTTGAGCTCTTCGATGATCGCAGGTATAGTTTCCTCCATGAGCTTATATGTCCACAAGGATAATGTATGCCTCATTGTTTCTTTTATTACTTCCCCAGCGGGAGATTCTTGGCGTTCATCTGTTGTCCAAACGGGAACCGGTCCGGTTTTCCAAATAAAAGCTATAACAAATTTATTTATAATCCATCCCAATCTATTTTTATTTAGCCAATCGCTTACCGCTTTCCGGCGCACCATAAGCGCCCAGGTATTATTCAAAGCATGCAAGCCCCAGCTTAACCCGGCTCCACTAAATAAAGCTTCCGGCCAACTGGATACGTTCCCAATTATCGGAAGGGAAAACGCGACTCCGCCTAAAAACATTAATCCGGGAACAAAGAGCGCGCTTCCGAAGACTAAACCCCATAGCCGTAAAACTCGCTTCTGCTGCGGGCTTTGGCCGGGATGCACGGCGCTGAAAAAGTCAGCGTTTTTCCATATCCAGACGGCGGTCAAAGGAAGCGTTGCCCCCAGGAGCCAGGAGGTTAAAGCCACTCCTAGCGAAACCGAGAAT
>DAOVYW010000140.1 GCA_030635415.1 Candidatus Firestoneibacteriota bacterium | reverse complement strand
TATGGTACTTTTGCCCAAGTCCCGATTATGCTGATCTGGATTTATATTTCCTGGGTGATTATACTGTTCGGGGCGGAATTTTGTTTTGCCCTGCAAAATGTCGGGACTTACCGCCAGGAACGGCAGAGCGAAGAAGTTAATTTTATGGCACGCGCGGAGCTGGCCCTGGCTTTTTTGCGCGAAATTCATAATCACTTCCAAAATGGCAGTACTCCCTGGACCGATGAAATGCTGGCGCAAAAGCACTGTGTGCCGGTGAGGTTGGCTCGCCGCGTGCTGGAAGAATTGATCCAGACCGGCTTACTTATCAAAGTGCCGGGCAAAAATATTCAGGCCTATCATCCGGCGCGTCAATTAACCGCTCTGCCTGTGAGTGAAGTTTTGGAAAAATTGGAGCAAATCGGGCCGGAGGCTTCCTTGCTGCCGGCCCGGCCGGTTAGACCGTCTCCGGGGAGGTGTTTGCTCCGTGAGCCGGAACGCGCTTTATTGGAAAGGGCTACATTGGCCCGGCGTCAAGCTTTGGAGCATGAGCTGCTGGGCCGGGAATAACCAAAGCATTGGCCAATGTTTTTTTCGAATGGTTTTTCGCTACGCATGTTGTTAAAAGGCTCTGCCGAGTAACCTCATAGAAGACTTCATGAATATCCGTGTAATTTAAATTAAAGAAAGTCTCAACCCTGACGATAATATAAAAAGGATATCAAAGCGCCCATGGCCAAAATGGCGCTAAAAAATCAAGGGGGAAGCAATGATGAGAAAAATGTTGGCAGTATTGTTTATGTGTTCTCTCGCGTTTGTTATGTTTTCGGGTTGCAGTGAAAGTCCCACTGAACCCAAAGAGGATCCTGTTCCTACGGCTACACCTGTTCCGGTGGCAACGGTAATACCCACACCTACTTTTACGCCTCCTCTCGCTACGCTAAAATACGAAATCATAGGCACATCCAAGGCCGTGATGGTGGGTTATGGCGACGCCTGGGGAAATACGATCTATGCTTAGGGTTTAAAAGCGCTTCCTTGGGCGGTGGAATTACAAGTAGGAGCGGCCACTACGGCGGTGGGAGCAGGGGGATTTGTTACGGATGAGGGCAATGCCCAGGTATTTATTTATAAGAATGACGTGGAAGTCGGCCATTCACCTGTATTTACGACGGTAGATTGTGGCACGACAGGATATGTTTACCTAGTGGATAATTTCTAATAGCGGTTTAAGCAGAGTTTGAAATGGTGTCCCGCTATAAACAGCGGGGCACCATCATTAATTTCCGGCCGCCATTCCACCGGACTGGTGGTTAATCATATCCCTTCGCAAGATCATTTTTTCCAACTCCCAATCGCGAACAAACCTTGGTCCCAAGCCCGTCTTACGAGCTAAATTCTTTGATGGCAAGCCATGGAGCTTACGCTGATTTTTTACATCAGCACTTGGGCTTATGTTAATATGCTTTTAGGACAGCCATTCCGCCTGTCCTGCGGGAAAAATACTCGGGCAGGAGTAGCATGTGTGTCTGATTTAATCCAAATAACCTATAAAATTAGTTGTCCACCGGGAGTTTCGATTGAGAAACTGAGCATGGAAATCGCGCTGGAACAGACAGTGGAAGTGCCTCTGGAATGCATTCCAACCCGGGAGATTAGGGAATCAGTAGTGGGACAAGTCCTGGAAATTGCTCCGGTACGGACGGAACAACATCAATATAATGTGAAGATTGGTTATCATCCGGACCTTACGGCCTACCAGATTCCCCAGTTTCTTAATCTGCTTTTCGGCAATATATCGATGAAGAAAAATATTCGGATAGTGGAACTATCCCTGCCCGACCGGCTGGTCGCGAGTTTTTCCGGGCCTAAATTCGGGATTGCGGGATTGCGCAGTACGCTTGGGGTTTTTAACCGGCCTTTAGCCGCCACGGCCCTAAAACCCCTGGGCAGCGATCCGGCCCGGCTGGCCTCTCTGGCTGAAGCCTTTGCCAGGGGAGGAGGGGATATAATCAAAGACGATCATAGCCTGGCTGACCAGCCGTTCTGTCCTTTCCGCGAAAGGGTCAGCCAATGCCAGCGGGCAATCGCGCGGGCTAATAGCAAGACAGGGCATAACACGCTTTATTTTCCAAATATCAGCGGCAGTTGGGAGCAAATGCAGGCCCAGGTAGAGTATGTTGTCAGCCAGGACGTAAAGGGAATACTGCTCTCGCCATGGTTGATTGGGCCGGATTTTATGCGGTATCTGGCAAAACAGTATTCCCTGATTATCATGGCGCATCCGGCTTTCGCGGGGACTTATTTTCATGATCCATCACATGGCATTAAACCGGCGATTCTTTTAGGCACGCTTTTCCGTTGGTGGGGAGCGGATATTTCTGTTTTTCCCAATTACGGCGGCCGTTTTAGTTTTAATCCGCAGGATTGCCGGGAATTGAGCCAAGCGCTAAGAGAGCCGTGGGGGAACATATTGCCGGCCTGGCCCGCGCCGGCCGGAGGAATGAGCCTGGACAACATCGGGGAGATGAAAAAAGAGTATGGTCAGGACGCGATTTATCTTATCGGCGGAGCGCTATTAAAGCATTCCCAGGATTTAAGCGTGAGTACCCGGGATTTCATGGAAGCGATACATAGCAATTTTCCGAAGCAGCCGGAAGTATCGGCCAAAGAAATGATTTCCAAGCGCCCACAGCATTCATGGGCGGAGAAATCTTTTGGCAAGATATTGGAACACCTGCCACTACAGGATGACTTTTGCTGGACAGGACGGGATCCGTTCGAATATAAACAGAAAGAGCAAGCCGATTTTAAGGACATTACCCGTCATGAATTAATCGGCCGGTATGGAGAAAGCACCAGTTTTGACTTGCGGTATTTCCAAATTGAACCCAAGGGTTATTCCAGCCCGGAAAAACACCGGCATGAACACGTGATTATCTGCATCCGCGGACAAGGGATATTGCGGCAGGGGAATAAAGCAATACTTTTGAAGGAACATGATATAGCCTATGTTCCGCCGTTTCAGGAGCACCAGTTGAAAAACGAGAGCGATCAGCCGTTCGGGTTCTTCTGCATTGTCGACCACGTGCGCGACCGGCCGATAAAGTTGGGAGTGATTTAAAAGTGAGCGCGCATTTTCAGAATTCCAGGAGAAATGTCCAAAGTATTGCTAAGCATATCAAGCGGTCCCAAAAAGAACGTACTATTTTGTTCTCGGATATAGTGCATTCCACCCGGTTTTGGGCGGCCCAGGGCGATATTCAAGGCCGCCTGATGGTCGACCGCCATAACTGGCTCTTGTTTCCGGTGATTAAACATTTCAAAGGGCGTGTCGTCAAAACCATCGGCGATGCCATTTTAGCAGTGTTTAAAGAATCCCACCACGCCGTGCAGGCCGCGATCGCCATGCAGCAAATCCTAAAACATGAAAGTGAGACCAATCCGGCTTTTTGCTTGAAAATCCGGATTGGGATTCACAGCGGCGAGACTATTGTGGAGCACCATGATGTGTTCGGCGATGTGGTAAATATTGCTTCCCGCATAGAGAGCAGATGCAAAGGGAGAGAGATCCTTTTATCATCCGAGACCAGGAAACGCCTGATGAATCAGGATTTTTTCATTGAAAAAAAAGGCGGCTTTATTCCCCGGGGAAAAAAGAAAGCTATCGATATCTATCAATGCCAGTGGCAAAGGTCCCCGAATCTGATCGGCAAGCTGAAATTGCATACCAAAATGCCGTTAATTCCCAGGCAGCGATACGAAATACTTATGTATACGCTCGCCGGCCTAGGGGTGGTATTTCTGCTAATTAATTTTTATCTGCGCTTTCTTTTAAGCGAGTTTGAAAATATCTCCCTGGTTATGCTCAGTCCCAGCGCCATCTTGTTTGACTATCCGCTTTTATTACTTTTGGGCCTGGTTCTTTTAGGAGGGTTGGGATGGCTGATCTATACCATCTTGAACCTGAAAACCATTCCCATAACCGCTTTCCGGATCAGCAAAGGGGGATTCGGTTTTTTAATCTTATTTATGCTGGCCTATTTTGGGCTAAGCCATGTTCCGGGCCGGCATCTGCGGGGTATTCAATATGAATCCAAGCATCTGCTGGTTGAAACCCTGGGGGAGAAAAACCTGATTTATGACCGGCCCTCTTTGCAAGCGCGGCTTATCAAAACCTTGAAGGCCGGAAGCTTATTGCTGCTGGCTGATATTAAACCGGCGGGCCCGATTGTATGGAACAAAGTTTTGATTGGCCGGGAAACCTACGGCTGGATTCCGCGCGTACTCCCGCCGCGCCTGGGAGTGCCCGCCCAACGCGTAACCCTTACGGATAAATTTTATTTTCGCAACCGGGATATATATGCCCTGCTCCTGGGGCTGGCGGGATTTGCCTGGGGATTTTTCACCTTTCACATCCGTCCGGCGTAATCACTTCCGTAAGGCCTCGGCGGGCTGGAGCTTGCCGGCGTAACGGGCCGGGATCATGGCGGCGAGAGCGGGAATCAAAATTGACATCAGCATAGCCGTAATCAGGGCAAAAATACTCAGGGTCGGATGAATAATATATTCTATCGGCATATCCAAGGATGCCAAAGAGGCCTGCATATTGATTCCGGTATGGGACATTACTGCGGTGAGTAAATAACCCACCAGGGCTCCGGGGATGCCGCCGGCCGCTCCGATGATGGCGCCTTCCAGGGTGAAGTTTAAAAATAATTCCCGATCGGACATGCCAATAGCTTTCAAGGTTCCGATCTCATGCAAACGTTCAAATATGGCCATCATCATGGTATTAATGACAACAAACGAGGCCAAAAAGAGGATCAAGGTCTCAATAATCAAGTAGATAACCTTAGCGGTTTCCAGATAGGTATAGAAACCCCCCAGTTGTTCTTTAAAGGTTTGGGCCGTAACCCCGGGAGGCAGCCCGGTTTTAATCCGCTGGGCCACACTATCGGTAATATCACGGTTATCCGCGAATACAAAGAGCTCGGTGGTGCCGGCATAAATTTTAAGCAGTTTTTTAGCGTCTGCCAGGTTTATAAAAAACATCCTTTTATCGAACATGGTAATGCCCAAACGCACCAGGCCCTTGATTGGCAATTTGATCCCATTCAAGCCGCCCTCGGAAGTTTTGGTTGCCAGCAGCAGCGCGTCCCCCAGGTCAACGCCCAATCTTTTAGCCAGTCCTTGCCCGATATAAATGCCGGATTCGCCGAGTTCACCGGCGACCAGCTTTTCCGGAAGATTGAACCGGCTGGTTTTAAGCTCCAGCCCCACGCCTAAAGCCTCTACCGTGGTATCCTGGTGCCCAAGCAGAATTCCGAAACGAAGGCGTTCTTTAACATCAGCCACGCCCTCCAGTTTTTGAATATTGGCCATGATTTTATCGGATTCTACCATGATTTCATCCACGGGCATGAATCGCTCGCGGTCGATAAATTCGTCGGTCGTAATGCGGATATGCCCGGTCTGATAAGTAATATAATTTTGCATATAAATATCGAGCATGCCGTTCACAAAACTCTGTGCCAGTCCGACAATCATGGCGGCAAAGAAAATCGCCAGAGCGGTTAAAAAGCTTCGGCGCTTATTACGTAATACATTGCGAAAGGCAAACTTTAATAACATGTTGGTCTCCTTTGGAAGCACATTACATGGTTGAAGTATCTATATCATTCTATTACTTGAATATTTTATCCTGCTTATTCATTCCCTCGAAAGCTGAGACATGCCACCCAGGGGTTGTAGGGGCGTTTAATTAAACGCCCCTACAACTGCCGGGGAGGCCCCCCGAGTAAGTATCACGATTACTGCACCGTGCGCAGGCACTCCATGGCTTCCATTTTAGTTACTTTTTTGGCCGGGTAATAGCTGGCAACAATGCTGGCAATCGTGGCAAACAGCATGGCATTAATATAGGAACTCATTGTCCAAGTGGACCTCACCACGCCCATAATCGGCATACCAATATCCTGATCGCCCATCATGGCGGTAATGTCCATGCCCACAAAATAAAACCAGGAATTAAACAGGGTTCCGAGGATCAATCCCATCAGGCCGCCGGCCAGGCCGATTAAAAAACCCTCTACCAGAAAGAGATTGCTGACCTCCTGGTCGGTAAATCCCAGGGCTTTCATGGTTCCGATCTCGGTTTTTTTCTCATAAACCGACATCAGCATGGTATTCACAATGCCCACCACAGCGATTACCATGATCATCAGCAGAAAAATACCCTGGAATTTTCTTTTCATAGCCATCATGGCGCTGAAATCCTCAGAAAGTTTTCTCCAGCTATAAACTTTGATATTTGGTACGGCCGCCTTGATTTGGGGTTCATATTCCGCGACTCTAAAAAAAGCGTCGGTTTTGACCGTAATATCGGTAACTTGCCGGGTGTTAAGCTGTTTTTGGGCCTCCTCCAGGTTCATGAATACCGTAGAGTTATTAACTTGCGGATTTGCTGAATTAACTATTCCCGTAATCAGCATCTCCATAGAGGTATACATGCCGTGCTGGTCCCTTAAAGTGAGATAGACCAAATCATCTCTTTGGAGTTCCATATCCTGGGCCAGGGATTTACCCATAAGCAAACCGCCCGGCTCGAGGCGGCCCTCGATAATGTGCTGCT
>DAOVYW010000117.1 GCA_030635415.1 Candidatus Firestoneibacteriota bacterium | reverse complement strand
TTGTTCCTTATGATCCGGTGGGTTTTAGCATTAGTTCTTCCTATAAAACAGGAAACCTGGTCCAGTTGAAAACCCTCTGATGATTGCCGGGAGAAAGGGCGAAAGTCCGCATCTCCTGACTGTTCAATCAGGCGGGAGAAATCAATGCTCTTTTGGTCCAGACGCGGGGTGGTCCCGGTTTTAAAGCGCCCGAATTTGAGACCCAGGTCCATCAGTTGCTGCGGCAGTAATTCCGAATTTTGATCCTGCCAACGGCCGCCGGGAAAATGCTTCATCCCAATATGTATTAGTCCATGAAAAAAGGTCCCAGGAGCCAATACCACTATGGAACATGTCACCGTACCATTTTTTTTCAGGCGGACTCCGCACACCGCGCCCTGATCAATAATCAGGTCTTGAACTTCATCTTCCAGTAATTTCAGATGGGGTATCCTGCTTAAACGGGATTGGGCTGCCCGGCGATAATGCTGCGAATCCACCTGCATGCGGGTAGAACGCACAGCCGCGCCCCGGTTAGTATTAAGCATTCGGAACTGTATGCATGCCTCGTCAGCCACTTCGCCCATCAGCCCCCCCAAGGCGGCAACTTCCCTGACCAGTTGTCCCTTGCCTATTCCGCCAATGGCAGGATTGCAGCTGAGCTCGGCAATTTTTGAAAGATCCAGGGTCACCATTAATGTTCGGCAGCCCATGCGGGCAGCGGCAGCGGCCGCCTCCAGGCCGGCGTGGCCGGCTCCGATTACAATAATATCATATTTTTGATTCAACATTTTTGATCCTTTTTTCGTCTCATTCTGGCCGCAAACATGCCGTCCAAATCCGGGTAACCGGGATAAGTGCGGAAAAAACCATCTCTCCCCCAAAACTGCGCGCCCGGATAGCCGCTGGAACCCGGTCCGGCAATTAGCTCGAATTCCGGATGTCCGGCCAGGAAGCCGTTGACCACTTCCTCGTTTTCCTCAGGTTCAGTGGAACAGGTCGAATAAATTAACCAGCCGCCGGGCTTCACATACTTTACGGCCTGGTTTAGCAACTTCTCCTGAATACCAGCCATTCGCCGGAAATCCTTTTCCGTGACCCGCCAACGAATCTCGGCATGACGCCGCAGGGTTCCCGTCCCTGAACAAGGCGCATCCACCAATACTCTGTCTGCTTCCAAAGCCGGGGATAACTCTCTGATTATCTCAATATTTTTCAATCCCAACCGTTTGGCGTTCTTTTCCACTTTTAAAAGTTTCTCAGCCTGAATATCATAAGCCAGGATCCGGCCTTGCCCCTCCACCAACTCGGCCAGGTGCGTGGTTTTACCTCCGGGCGCACTGCATAGATCAAGACATAACGCTGTTGGGGCCGGGTCTGCCAAGTATCCCACCAGTTGCGCGGCTTGGTCCTGAAAATAAAACCATCCCTCCTGAAATCCCGGCAATCTTGCCGGATCACCGGAATCCGGTCCCAGGCACAAGGCGGCCGGGGCCCTCCCTTTTTTCACGCTAAAGCCCTGCCGGGTTAGTAAAGCCTCTCCCTCTTCCCTGGTTCCCCGCAGCCTGTTCACCCGCGCCACCAGCGGCGGAGTCTCATTGGCTGCTGCCATCATAGACTCAGCCAAAGCTTGGCCAAAACGCCCCTGCCATCTTTCTACCAGATAAAGCGGTAATGAATATCGTATCGAAAGGTGGGTTACGGGATCAAGGTTTTTATCAGGAAGCGGCCGGGCGCCTTGACGGGTGATTTCTCGCAACACGGCATTAATAAATTTAACCTGGACGCCCGAAAAATCAGGCTTGGCCAAATTTACCGTCTCATTAACCGCGGCATGCGAAGGGATCCTATCCAGCTTGAGGAGTTGGTATGCTCCCAGACGGAGAAGATTCATTAATTTTGCCGGAGGCTGTTTTTTTAAAAAAGGCTGGAGCATATAATCCAGAAAAATCCGGGCTTTTAATACACCGAAGCTGAGTTCACGGCAAAGTCTTTGCTCCGCTTCCGGCAGTTTGACCGCCGGCAAGCGCTGCGAAAGCAGCTTCTCCACCCATAGATCGGATTTTTCCGCCTTATTCAGAACCTCCCATGCTATTAACCGGGCCGAAGCCGAAGAGGAAAATTTCTTCACATTGACAATTATATTTCTCCCTATATTCCTTTAACCATGCCGCACGGCCCACTGACCATTTCTCCCACCCATATCAATAAAACCGTCATTAAATTTCCCCACCCTAAAGGGCGGAAAAATTGATCCGAGATGTAGAAAGGTATTATTTGTATGGCCGCTTCATCCCTGCCTTGAAAGGCGGGGAACTCGCGGTGACGTATTAAAAAAAGGCGGATTATTCCTCTGACGTCGGTCTTTCAACTTTTAATACTTCAGCCACAAAGCGCCCGATTTTATCCGCATCCTCGTCCCGCAGGGCCATAAAATAGATACCCGCCCCGTGCTTGCCTTCCGGCAGGCCGTAATCCGAGATCCAGACCACCTCGGAAAAAGCTCTTAAAGGCTGGGGTTCTCCCGGAAGGGTTACTTCCAGTTTCAGAATATCCCCATTCTCTAATATTTTTTCACTAACCAGAAACAAACCTTCGGCCGAAACATTATCCGCTTTTCCATCCTGGATCACCTTCTTCTGTTCCATGATGGAAACAGCTTCTTCGCTCTGGTTGATCACCTTATATTTAATCTGAATGGTTACCGTGATACGCGGATGTTTACGTTTATCAAAAGACAAAGATGCATTCTCCATAAAAATCCTCCTTGATTTTAGTATTCTATTCCTCCCGGGTCAAAACGCCCGGTTAGCAGGGTGATTTCACCATCTATTCTTTCATCTGGCGGTCAATCGCTTCATTGACTAATCTGTCCGCCACAGTATTTTTATCCCTGGGAATATGATGGGCTTCCCAATAATCAAAATCACGCAACTGGTTTTTTACCTCTTTCCAAAGCGGCTGTAATCCGGGATGACGGACCCGGTATTCACCTCTTAATTGGCGTACCACTAATTCCGAATCCAAATTCAGATGAATACTTTTTAATCCCTGTTTGCGGGCCAGGGAGAGTCCCAGAACTACTCCCCGATACTCAGCTACATTATTCGTGGCGGACCCGATATATTTCCCCTGGGAAGCCAACTCCCGTCCCTGGTCATCATAGAGAACCGCTCCGGCTCCGGCCGGCCCGGGATTTCCCCGAGCTCCTCCATCGCAAAATAAATACCCCCTGCTCATCTTTCTGCCTGCCCCTGTACTGCCCGATGCACGGCCAAAACCGCGTCTAAAAGACCGGGCAATTCCTCGAATTTGACCATTACGGCACTATCCGAAAGCGCTCGCTCAGGTTCCGGATGGGTCTCAATAAATATACCGTCAATTCCGGCGCCGGCCGCAGCACGCGCCAATACGGGAACAAATTCCCTTTCTCCGCCGGATTGATCTCCCTGGCCGGGTAATTGCACACTATGCGTCGCGTCAAAAATCACGGGATATCCGAATTTCCTGAGAATTGCCAGGGAACGCATATCCGCCACCAGGTTGTTGTATCCAAAAGCATATCCGCGTTCCGTCACCAGGATATTTTTGTTAATCGAAGCAACTTTTTCTATCACCCGGCCCATGTCCCGGGGAGCCATAAATTGACCCTTTTTTATATTAACCGCCTTTCCGGTATGGGCTACGGCCAGCAGTAAATCTGTCTGCCGCGAAAGAAAAGCCGGTATCTGCAGGACATCCACAAACTTCCCCGCGGCCTCCGCCTGCTCCGGAGAATGCACATCCGTTAGCACTGCCACTTTTTCTTCCTGCCGGATGCGCCCAAGTATTCTGAGCCCTGATTCAAATCCCGGCCCGCGATAGGACTTTAAAGAGCTGCGGTTGGCCTTATCAAACGAAGCCTTGAAAATCAGATCTATATTACGCTCCTGTGCCAGAATTTTCAGGTCCCGGGCCAGAGAGCGCGTAAGTTCTTCGCTTTCAATCACACAAGGTCCGGCAATCAATAAAAACTTTTGCGGATCAAGGATATAATTTCCGACAGCTACTGGGTTGGACACGCTTTTTCCCTTTGGAGTTCGAGAAACTCTCTTTTATTTTTAACCCGGAGGATACCGCGGCCACGACCTTTTCCCAGGACGAGACCACCCCACCGGTTATAAAAGCATACTTAGTTTGTGCCATATCTTCCCGCATCAACTACACTTGACAGTGAAGCGAGCGCGCTGAATATAAGCCTTTATATTTTACCTGGGACTGGCGCAGTGTCAAATTAAATCGAAAATTAATCGTAGCATGCCAGGAATGGGTTCCTTTCCGCCACCAACATGCGGATTAATAAATTAGCTATGTTGCCTATGCCCAAAAATAGTGCTGGAAATATCCGGTTATGCTCCGCATATTATGTGATTTATTCCGCCCTCCATATTGTTTTTATTGTGAGTTCCAGGGCTTTCCATGGCATAGGCGGCAGCCGGGTTACCTAACTCCTACATTTCGATTATATTTCTTTCAAAGATGATTTCTTCGAGGTCCCTGCGCCGGTCAAGAACGCCTATGATATCTATGGTGTTTTTATCAAATCGACAAAAGATACTATAGGACGCAATGATTAACTCCCGGATAGACATCAACCCTAATTCTTTCAATTCCGGTGGAACTCGGTTTTTCCCGGGATATAATTCAAGGTTTTCAATTTTTTCCACCAATTTATTTTGTATATGGATGGCATTATTGAGGGAATCATTCTCTATAATGTATTCCCACAAATTATTAAAATCACGAACAGCGATTGGCGCCCATATAATTTTGCGTTTTTTACGCATTCTTAACTTTATTCAATTTTGACAGTAGTTGCTTTTTTACTTTATTATGGTCTGCGCCCTTGCCGCCTATCAATTCCCTTTCTCCTCGGGCCAGGAATTTTAGCAGCATTAATGTTTTTTTCTCTTTTTCATAGCTTTTAACATCTTGAATAATAGCTGTTACTTTCCCGTTTCGAGTTATGGCCACCGGTTGCCGGCTTTGGCGCGCCCGGGAAATGATTTCGGCGCATTTAGTCTTCAAAATAGTTATAGGTTCAACATCTTGTGCCAGATTCATTTTTACACCTCCTCAAATCGCACTAAATACAGCTCTAAATTCGGCTCTTGTCAATCTAAATCAGGGGGACGGCTTTCGGTTAATCGGTTAGGGATTCCCCTTGCACAAACACTTTCCCTCGTTCAATCAAGATAGAATATTATTTTAAATATTATAATTTGCCCAGGGACGAAAGAAAAAGTATAATGACCAATAGTGTATAGAGCGAATAAACAGAGAGGCAAGAAGGGGAAAAAGGATGACTAGCTAAATAAGAGACTTCTTATTTAGGCTCTTCTCCTTACCGAGTGGGCGCTATTATGAATCCAGGTTGGAATTGCACAAGAAGAAACCGAAATATTGGTACCGAAAAACAAGGTTATAGCAAAAACAATAAACTGGTAATTCCTTGGGCACTACATGATGAACGCGTTTTTTGGGAAAAACTTTGTCAGCCAGTAAAAATCAAAAAGCAAATCAATAATCATGAGATTACTTTTTTCGTAGAGCCAACACAAACCGGATTTTACCATGCATGTACAATTGAAGACATAGAAAAAGTTCTATCATTTATTCCCAAAAAACATATTCAAGAAATTGATATTATTGTTTTAAGACAGCCAAAGAAAAAAGAAATCATATTACAACCTTGTTGGGGCAGACTGGCTTATTGGGCAGTAATTGGTAAATGTGAAAGTCCAGCTATTTTTATCGAGGCCCAAAATCACAATGGAATTCTAAAATGGAGTAAATCCGTCACGCCAGAGAAAAAAACCGAATTAGCGAGATTAGAACAAGATGGATACAAAATCGAACTGACAAAACGAAATTATGTTATCCATCAAGATATTGCTTCCGTTCGAAACACACAACTTTACCGCACTTTACCCCACGAGATAGGCCACTATGTTGATTACTTAGTAAATGTTCTTGAACCAAGCAGAAAAAGCGATGATAACTTATTCGTTGGTTTTTCCGATTTATATGATGCTAAACCGGTCCGCGATAAAGAAATTTTCGCACATCGATATGCTGATGAATTTAGAAAACGCATGTTGGGGAAAAATATTTTCCCCTTTAAAAAAATATTAAATGAAAGTAAAATGTTGAAATATGGTCTACAAATTTCTTGGTTTCAAAAAACGAAAGAAAATCTCCAAAGGTAAGACAAGTTTGGGATAGTGTGGAACAAAGTAATTAACACTTTGGGGCAGGAATGATTTGTTTATTCTGAAAAGTTCCCATCAGTCAGGTGGAGTTCATATCCATGAAACAGTTTTATGAAATAACTAGTGACTATGTTTATTATTTGGGAAAAGGTTATAAAGAAATAATAGCAAATAGTGATATTTTTTCATTTTGCGAATTAAACCAGTCTTATGGAAAAGACAACCAGAATGTGTTTTTTCAATCTTATTTAATTGCAGGCGCTGACCCGGAAAGTTTTAGAGTTTTGGGCGTTAATTTCGGCAAAGATACTAATGCCGTCTATTTTAAGTCAATGAAGATTATTGATGCTGATATTTCCGGTTTTATTGTTTTAGATGATGAATATAGCAAGGACAGAAAACACGTGTTTTGGCAATTGCGAACTGTTACCGGGGCAGATGTAAATACCTTTCAAATAATTGGAAATGGATTTGCCAAAGATAAAAATCATTATTTTGAATGCGCGAGCATACTTAAAGAGGCGCCTTCTGATGCCATGATACAAAAAATTATAGCAAGTACTGAGGGATCAAGTCACAAGGACGAAGAAGAAAATTTGTTAAAAAGAATTAAGCAAGGAGAAAATGACGCCATAGATGAATTGATTGAGTTTTATGGCGAAAATAAAGATAATTACCAAGCCTTTATTTGGATGAACATTGCCCTGGAAAAGGGAATCAAAAAATGGAAAGCTACATTAGATGATTTCGAGACGGAATTTGAAGTTGAAACGCTTTCAACTGCTCATTATGAAATCGCCCGTCTATATTATGAAAAACTACAAATCCCCCAGGAAATAGACAAGGCGAAAAAATATATAAGAATAGCTATTGCAGAAGGCCTCTTAACTAATACAAATTTTAGCCCGGAAAGTCTTAAAGAGGAATTTAAAGACATAGCGGAACCAATCATAGGGGAATAATCCCTATTAATTCTAATGAATGCATAACCAATCATTCCATCTGATCTTTTTTCGCCACACTCCCAAATGCACGTCCCCTAACGGGTTGTGCCCGGACTAAGGATGACTGCTTCTCCTTCACTGCACTAAGGGGCCATAAGGTTTTAGGTGTCTCGATATATTAAATAGTCGATCCTGAAAAAGCCGGTTTTAAGCCGTGCGTTTTCCATAGTCGGCTTCCAAAAAACAACATCGGTCTTTCCAAAATACTTTTCCAGCCATTTC
>DAOVYW010000047.1 GCA_030635415.1 Candidatus Firestoneibacteriota bacterium | reverse complement strand
TTCCCGAAGTGATCCGGGAAAACGGCCTGCCAATTAAAATAGCGGAAGATGTTTACGGCTGGAAAAAGGCCGGGGAATTCAAGGTGAATGGCCAGCCGGTGCCGCTCTTTACTTTCCCCCGATGGAAAAGAAAACAGAAAAATCAGAATGGCCGGAAACTAAAAGCCGATAAGCCCTATCTGGCCAAAATGGATCAAAAAGCCCGGGATGAGCTAAAAATGCGCCTGGGCAGAATCCCGCGCTGGTCAATAGCCTTTTTATATATGAATCACTGGATAGACTATTATGAAGAAAGAATCGACCAAAGGGTTATCGAGCGTTGCGAAAAGATCGTCAAGCGCGCCTTGGATGAGAATGACGACGCGGCTAACCAGAACCATCTCCGCGAAAGCCTGGAACCAATAAGCCAGATTTATTTTACCGGTTCCGATAATGCCAATGAAATTGCAAACCGCTATCTGGATATTTGGGAGACGGATAATTATTCAGATCTGGCCACGGCCCTAGGGGTGCAATTGATGCGGAAAATCGAGGTCAAGGGCGAGGCCGGGCCGGTTCGGGGAGTGCGGTTTTTGGTTCGTCCCCGGGAAATCTGGAAGGATCTGCCGCATGCTTTGGAGTTTGCTTTGGGAGTTTTACAGGAAGGGACTGAAAATGCTCTAAAGGAAGAGGCGTCAGGGGAAATATCCTGGGAGCCGCGGGTGGTTTTAAGCGGCCAAGGAGATAGTCTGGCGAAAATGATATACCTGACCAAGAAATTCAGCGGCGAGGAGATTAAACAAAAGGGCCTGGAATTTATTAAGCAAAAATATTCGCGCTTGCCCTCGGAAACTGAATACAGTACCAAGGATATTACCGGTGCGGTGAATAATCAGGACAAGGCTTCAGCGGTCTGGATCAGGGAGTTGGTGCAAAATTCCCGTAACGCGCTGCGAAGGCTGCTGGGTGGATTAGGGAAGGCCTCCGGGAAGATTGAAATCCGGAGCTATATCAACCGAGGGAAATGGATTTTCAGCGTCTTTGACCCGGTAGGAATGCCTTTGGATAAAATATTGAAAAAATTATTAACTCCGGAGGCAACGGACAATACGCTGCAGGATGATGTGCTGGCTGTTTTGGAAGAAAATCCGGAGGCGGAATCCGCGAAAATAGCCGCAGAGATCCGGAAGCATTGTTTTGAGGAAAAATATCATCAGGATAAAGATTTATTGCGGAAGCTCAAGAGCATTATCTCCGAGCTGGGAGATGATTCGGAAATTGCCGAGGCGATTGTCGATAAATACAAAGAGAAAATGAAGAAACAAACCGGCGGCATGTTCGGGCAGGGATTTTTTACGGTGTTTAACGATGGCGACGAAATATTTGTACGTACCGGATACGAAGGAAAGGTTTATGAAGTCTTATTGAAGCCAGTCTATAATGAAGCGAAGCGGGAAATACTCGAGGATATCCATTTGGAATGGATGAAAGAGTATGCCGACCCGAAAGGTGAATTTAAAGGCACTGAGATTCGCCGGATTAAGAATATTAATGACAGCAACCGGGCCGGGCTAAACATTGAGAGTAAATATTTGCATTACCAGGCCATGATCCAAATCGGAGCCATTTCTGACTATGCCGTGACTTGGAATGGTGAAAAAGTTCTGGATATCATGATGAATCTTGCTGATGAAAATGGAATCCGGTCGCGCCTCAGTTCGAATTTGGTGGTCCGGACCACGGCTGATGAGTTGAATGTGCAAGACATTTCCGGGAAAACCGTAAGCTTGGTTCCGGACTGGGTATTAACTACTCTGAAAGCTTTGGGTCTTAATTTGGATTTTACGTCCAGCATCAAAGAGCCGGTAGTCCGGTCACGAAAAAGAATAAAATTCCCCCAACGATATAACCGGAGAATAGCCGTGCTGCTTTTGAACACCGCGGCTGAATTATACCACCAGGGCAAATTGGCCTTGCCGGATTTACCTGAGAGCCATGAAAAATATTTAATGGCCTCCCCCTGGAACGGCCCGCCGCTCTCGGAAAAAATTAAGCATGACGCCGAATTATTAAAATCAGGGAAATACGATGAAAAAACCGAAGCCAGCGATGAATTTTGGGATGAGTTTAAAGAGCAATATTTGCGGAACGACGCTAATTGGCAGGAATTGCTGCGGGCTTTCCATCCGGCGATGGAAGCGCAGCGCCGTAAGCTGCATTTTGGTTCTGTGCCCAAAAGCTTGGTTGATTATTTTGCTGAGTTGCAAAACCAGGGTATGGTGTTTAACTTTCCGGATTTAGAAGAATCGAAGGCGCTGAAGCTGGAGCAGCAATCCCTTTTGAATCATCTGAAATATTTTAGCCTCTTGTTTTTGCATGGCAAAGCTCAGGTTGAGGGACGGTATTTCAAAGCAGGATTAGATGAAGCTTTTACTTTTCCTGAAAATCCTTCCGCGCAATCGATTGCCGGGAAAATTAATGCCGGCGATTACGCCGCCTTAAATCAAATCAATGATGAAAACTGGATGGCCCTCAGTTTTAATCTTTATTTGCCGGAATTGGAAATGTCACTCCAGCAACTGATCACCCAGCTACAAACCCATAAAAAAGAACGGGCCGCGATTCTGAGGAAATTGGGTCTGGCAACGAGTTTTGAGGAGGAACCGGCCATTAAAGCTGTCACTGAACTGTTTCAGCAATTCACGCGTTTAATCCAGGATAAGCTTTCTGACAGGACTTTGCCCCCGGCCGTGATCATCAATCTCAGAGGAACGCTATTAAACGATTTTGAATCGCTCATTGAAAAAGGGGAAATCGAGGGGATTTTACGGACCTATTTTAAACTTCTCAAACTTGACCGGCAGGTGGAAAAGGAGATAGCCTTTTATGACAGCTGGTTAAGAAAAAACCTTAAAAAAGAAAATCTTCGGCAGGTTCTCCAAGAAAAATACGGGCAAGACGAAATAATGAATTCCATAAAGGAAATAAAACTTGAGCTCGTGCAAAAGTCGCATGCCGCTGAAATAGAGATGGATCTAAAGGCCGGCGCGCTCCTGGGCGAAGAAGGGGAATTACTGCTGGATAGGATGGCGGGCAATGTATTAACCGCCGGGAGTGTCATGTTCCAGCCGGGTCAGGCCATTGCGGTATTGGCGGAATACTTTGGAGATAAACTGCAAGCCGGCCTCAATAAAATACTGGAACAGCAGCAGGTAGAAGCCCTCGCATTGCGAGCGTTGGACCCGGCCCGAGCCCCTCCGATTAGGCAGAAACTCTCTGCGTATTTAACCCAGGCTAAAAAAACATATGCGAAGCAAACTGGAATTCTAACCGCTCTCCAAAGTATTGATCCAGGTATTTCCATTCAAATCCTCGCTCGCCCCAAGCAGAGAGAGATTACTGATCCGGATATGGAACGTCTGGGCGTATTTCATTTCAAGGGAATAATTTACAATACCGAATCAGTATTCAAACGGGTTAGTGATGACGTATTCGCGGCTATCCAATTGCACGAAGCCCTGGAAAGCGCGGGAATAAAGCATGATCAAGCGGTTAAGATCGTTTGGAAAGTTACAGGTTATTCCAATAATGAACTCATAGCGCAGGCCGGCTTAAAACCGGAGGTATCGCAGCGTATTGCACCCGGCAAGTCTCCGGCCTACCGGATTTTACCCCCGGGGATTGAACCGGGTGAGAGTTTCTTTGAACAGACCTTCCGTATTTATCAGCAGTTCCGTCCTACCCATATCCTTTTCATGTCCGTCCTGGCACTGGGAATTTTGGCGCTGCAAATACCTTTGGTCTGGGGGGCGCGGTCCTATAATCCGCTGGATCAGGCTTGGATAGAGCTCCAGATGCTAAAACGTTTTCCTGATGAGGTGGCAGCGCAGGGCAAAAAACTGCCTGAGGTCAATGTCCGGGAATTGTCCGGGGAAGCAGGACTGAGTCAGAGATTGACAGATTTTATCACGGGAAGATATTTCACTCAGGAAGATGCGGCGCATACCCTGGCTTTTGACCCTGCCTTATTGCAGCAGCCCCAGCCGGCTGGGAAGAGCCGGATCATGAATTACCTGGCTGACCTGTGTGAAACCTGGGCCAAAAACCTGGTAATTGAGATAATAGAGCTGCGTAGCAGAGATTATGAACGCGATAACCGTATTAACCTGGCCCGGGAAATCGGAAACATTTCACCCCCATTGATTCAATCTTCACGCATAGCACAAGAATTCTTACGACCCGGTTCTGAGGTTCAGTCAAATTATATGAAGATGGCAGATCGGCCGAATGCTAAAAACCAATGGAAATTTGTTGAGTCCATATTTAATATCATGGGAACCTCACCTAATATTGAGGTTGAAGCCCGATTCTGCTCGGAATTATTCCAAGTTGTAAAATCAGTACCCATGATTACTATCGGAAGCTGGGCCAACGGCCAACCTGGCAGCCTGGTCATGCCGGCTATATTGATAAACCGTCCCAGCCGGATGGGATTATTGTGGGAAAAGCTGCGTGATAAGGTAATATTTAAAGAAGAATTCCGGAATATGCTCAAGCCCCGGCCACCGCGGTATTCAATAGAGCATGCAGCTTAGTGTGAGCATGAAATCAGCGAGACGCAGGGGCGAATGCTGCCGTCAGAGGGGAATTAAATTGACGCCCATCATGCTTATGCTATTCTAATATAAATGACGAAATCATCTCACGATATTAGTTGTGGCATTGCCGGCCAGGGTTAGGTTACTACCAAATACTTGCCAGGAGGCAGAATTGAAGTTAGATAAAGTAAAAAGCTTGATAACTTTTGGCATCTTCGCAGCAGTGTATGGATTGTATTTTATTGGCGCTTCCTTTGAATGGGGAATAGCTGTTAAAATACTAAAATCCTTTAAAGCAGTTTGGTGGCTGTATATAATCGGATTTAGTACGGTGGTTTGTCTCCTGCGACGTTATGTTTTAGGCTTGCCGCCCCGGCTGATAGGGGTTGCCATTATATATCTGCTTACTTTTCTAATAGTTTTCTGTACGCAATTAGTGCCTTATGGCGCCAAACCAACCCCTTTATTAATTTGGACATATTTAAATGGTATGGCCATATTTAATCTTTTTATGCTTGATTTAATACTTAGACCTTTGGTCCTAAATAGCCGGGATACCAGTGTTAAAAGGACGATGATTATTTTTGTGATTTCATTAATGGCAGTAGTTGCTTTAATGGTGTTTTTAAAGGCGAGTGTGAATTCTATAATTTTTAATTTTATAATTAAGCACGTATTCATAGTGCTTTTATTACTGCCCTTGATTGCCGGATATTTCCGGAAAAAATATTTTAACCGGAGATATGATTATGTCATAGGGTTAAGTATTGCTTTTGTGAGTGTTTTTGGCTGGTTATCAATATTTCCGGACTGGAAAAAAATCATTGTATTACTGGTTTATATCGCCGGCTGGATGCATGTTTATTATGAGGATTTATACTCGCTGATACTTAAATTAAAAAACAAGTTCTTGCCGGCCAAGCCCAAGGGAGGCAAGGATAAAAGCCAAGCTCTAACTAGTGGATCCAGAATAAAAAAAATATTCGCGAAAGTCAAATTACCCGCTGGCAAAGAAATGATGGTTTTTCTGGTTGGATTGATTAAACGATTTTACAAGCCGGTTATGGCGATACTGATTCTGGCAGCACTAATTCTGGCGGCTATTCCTGTAGGCAAGAAAATTTACCGCAAATATTTTATCGCCATAGCGGAATTTACACCGCAAGGGTGCGTGAGTGATCGAATTTCTATTCGCATTACTTTTTCCGAACCAGTTGAAATAAAAGACGAAGAGATCGGACAATTGGATTGCTTTAAAATCGAGCCGGCTTTGCCGGGCAAATACCGTCAAGCTACTGAGAAAACAATCACGTTTATTCCCGCCGAGAAATTGAAACCTGCCACCCGCTATCAAGTCTCATTTGATCCCGGAAAACTCAAAGGCTTAACGGACAAACGGATTAGTTCCCGGGCCCGGATAGAATTTCACACCAAGCCATTTCAGGTTGAAAATGCCAAAGTCAATTACACGCTGGATCAGATTACCGGGGAAAAGACGGGAGTGGCAGGTCATATTAGCTTTAACTATCCGATTGAAATTGATGAGTTGAAGAAGCATTCCGCGATTTTAATTAATGGGCAACCGGGTGATTTTGAATTTGAAGCAGGATTTAATGCTAGAGTTGTATATTTCAAATCCGAAACCATCAAACCTAAAGAAAAAAAACAAATTGTCAAACTTAAAATAGTAAAAGCCATGACTTGTATTAATGGCACTGATTCACTATCCAAAGATGTTGTGATCGATATGAGTCTGGCGCCCAAACCTAAACTGGCAGTTGAGCAGGTGAAATTGTGGCATGAGCCCGGGACTACTTTAATAAGTGTTTTATTTAATATGCCAATTACCCAGGCGGAAGTAGAGCGTAGTGTTAGTCTGACACCCGCAATTGATGTAAAAGTAGAGACCGAATATGCTTATGCCGTGCTGCGCGGAGATTTCAAACCTAATACCAAATATGAAGTAAAAGTGCGGGCTGGGATGCGTTCCCGCTTACAGGGCAAATTGGAACGTGATTATAAAAAAACTATTAATATTACGGATTTGCCGGCTCAAGTGCAGTTTGTCCGGCCAGGGAATATTCTCTCTTTAAAAGGGCCTAAAGTACTTGGGGTCAAGACTATAAATCTGGACCAGATAAACGTGAAAATTCATAAAGTCTTTCAGAATAATCTTTTGGGGTTTTTGAAAAATCAAGAGTATCACTCTGATTTCCGGCATGTCTATGAAGGTCCTATTGATATCGAAGGTGGTCAGATAAACGAGGAATTAAATCAATATATCAATCTGAGTAAATTTCAATCCGAACCATATAAAGGTTTATTCCGGATTGAACTAAGCGATCCCGAAAAATATTACTATTCCGATTCAGCCTGGTTTCTCTGTACGGATTTAGGTTTGATCGCAAAACAATCAGGTGATGATTTGATAATATATGTTTTATCCATAGAAAATCTAGCCCCTTATCCCGGGGCCGGCGTAGAACTAATTAGTAAAGATAACCAGGTAATGGACCGGCAGATAACGAATGCGCTTGGGAAAATAGTGTTTGTTAATTGGAAAAAACATGAATACAATTTATCACCCTTCTATGTGGTTGCGAAAACCGGGAATGATTTTTCATTTATGCAATTTAATAATACGGAATTGAATAAATATCAATTTTCGGTAGGCGGTGATTCGCATAACCGGGATAAAATCGATGCTTTTATTACACCGGAACGCGGAGTATATCGCCCGGGAGAAAAAGCCGATATCACCGGTATTGTTAGAAATTCCAACAATTCCATCCCGCCGGATATTCCGGTGGAACTGGTAGTTACTGATCCCCGTGGTTCGGAATACCAACGGGCAACCGGACGTTATAATGCTAATGGAGTAGTTAGTTTTGAGATTGATTTCCCGCTTTATGCTTTGACGGGACAATACTATTTGGTTTTAAAACAAAAAAATAAAGAGATCGGTAAGACTTCTTTAAAAGTCGAAGAATTCATACCGGACAAATTAAAAGTTAAGGTCAAAGTATCCCGTAAAAGAGTGGCTGCGAACGAGGCTTTGGAATTTGAGGTACAGGCCCGGCAGATGTTTGGTCCTCCGGCTGCTCATAATAAAGTAGTAACTAAAGTGGTTTTTTATTCCCGGATTTTCAGCCACCCGAAATATAAAAAATATACTTTTGCAGATCATACCCGTTCTTTTTGGGATGAAGAGGTGGAATTAGGTGAAGAACAATTGGATGAACAGGGCAAGAATCCTTATTATGTAGAGATCCCCGGATTAACTCCGCCTTCAGCTTTAAAGGCTTATATCTATACTGAGGTTTTTGATTCCGGCGGGAGACCGGTGAGCGCTGTCGGATTTGCGGATATTGATTTATATACGCATTATCTGGGAGTGAAACGAAAAGGCCAAGGCCCGATGTTTGAGAAAAAAGGGATTAAGCTTAATTATGTTGCCATTGATGCCCAGGGCCGAAAGCAAAAAGTGCGTAAGGTGCGTTTGATTATTAAACGCAAAGCCTGGTACTCGATTTTCAGACATGGCTCGTGGGGACATTCTTCCTATGATTCTGCTTCCTATGAAGAACTCATAACGAATAAAGTTATAGATATTAAGGGTAAAGGCGAGTTCGAATTTATACCGAAAGCTGCGGGTGAATACCAGGTGCTTTTAATCAGTCCCAACGGTATGCAAACCCGGATAACGCTGGATGTGATGGGCACGGGATACGCGACTACGAATTTGGAATCGCCGGAAAACCTCAAAATATCCCTGGATAAAAAGAAATATGCTGTGGGTGAGCAAGCCCAAGTGCTTGTTCACGCTCCTTTTCCCGGCAAATTATTCCTAACGATTGAAAGAGAAAAAGTCTATCAAACCAGAATCATTCCTATAACCGGGCGCAAGGCTGCGGTGTCTATTCCTATTACCGGAGAATATTTACCAAATATGTATGTGGTGGGATTGCTGGTTAGAACCCCGGATGAAAAAATGCAAACCCTGCCTATGGTTTCATATGGAATTGAGCCGCTGTATGTAAAAACCGCATCTAAACAAATCAGGTTTGAATGGGATGTAGCCAAAACTTCTAAAGCCCAAGAGGGGATTGATGTCTCATTGCAAGTTGGCAGCCGGCCGGGTGGAACCAATGTTATATTAGCCGCCGTGGATGAAGGCGCGCTGCAAATAACCAATTTTAAAACGCCTGATCCTTTAAAATATTTTTACCGTAAGCGTAGTCTGGATACTCGTGCTTATACTTTTTTTAAATTGATTTTGCCTAATCTTTTCAAACGAAAATTTGCCATCGGTGGCGGGGAAGGCGACATTACCCGCCGGCATTTAAATCCCGTAACCGCCAAAAAGAAAAAAACCCTGGCTTTATATTCCGGGATTCTTACCCCTGATAGTAATGGCAGAATACAGTATCATTTTGATACTCCCGAATTCAATGGCGAAGTCAGAGTAATGGCCATGGCGGTGCAAGGTGATTATTATGGCAGTGATGCCCGCGCTATCCAGGTATTTGACCCCATAGTGCTGCAACCGAATTATCCTCCGTTTTTGGCGCCCCAGGATCAATTTCAAATACCCATACAGATATTTAATAAAACCGGGAAAAAAACCAAGATCACCCTGCGGATTTCAGCCGAAGGTCCGATTACGATTACGGATAAGTCCCCGGTAAGAGAATTTGTGTTAGGCAAAGAAAAACAAAAACGAGTGATATATCAGGCGCGGGCAAATAATAATGCCGGAGTAGGTAAGGTGAAAATTGTAGCCCAAGGCGCCGGGCATGAAATATTCCGAAAACGTGAAATCAGTATCCGGCCATATAATACATTAAAAACAGTGGTCAAACACGGTACGCTTAAGCCTGAAGCTGCGGTGGATATTCAAGTACCGGCCGGTTTTATACCTTTTGGTCAGCGTATTCGCTTTGGTATTTCTTCCAATCCGCTTTTTAAGTATATGCGGAGCTTGGAATACTTAATCCAATATCCCTATGGATGCGCTGAGCAGATCGCTTCTAAGGTATTCCCGCTTATTTATTTCAAGGAATTAGGTTTTGCTACCGGTCGTTTTTCCGGCCAGGCCAATGCGGTGGATGTATTTATCCGGGTAGGGATTGATAAGTTGGAAAAATTGCAATTGGCTGATGGAAATTTTGCGATGTGGCCGGGTGGCAGCGCGGCCGGAAAATGGTTGAATATGTATATCTCGCATTTTCTGATTGAAGCTGATAATATGGGATATGCCGTTAAGGCTAAAGTCTTAAAACGAATTAAACAGAATGTATTAAAGGGGAAATTGACACATAAAAAACTTGGTCGTTTAGACCGTCGTGATCATGTGCCGGAAAAACAAGAGGCGGTTGATGCTTATTTGTTATACCTCCGGGCTTTATTAAACGAACCGGATGTTGAAGGCATGGTTTTCTTGCTGAACAAAAAACTGGATAAATTAGGTGAATTTGACCGGGCGATGCTTTCTATGTGTTACTCCCGGATCGGCGACCAACAAACCGCGCTTAAAGTATTAAAACCTGATTTTAAAAGTAAATTTATATATCGTGAGCAATATGGAGCATTTAATTCCACCGTGCGTAATACGGCGATGTATTTATCCGCCTTGGCACTAGCTAAGCCGGACTCGAAACGCATACCTAAGTTAATCAATTATTTAGGCAGTAAAATGAAAGATGGTCATTTTGGATCTACGCAAGAGAATGTCTGGGCTTTCATGGCTTTGGGCCGGGTATATGGTGTGAAAAGCAAGATAGTGAAAACCGATATTTGGGTGGATGATCAACCATATAAAATGCTGGCGGGCCAGGATCTAATCCATACCGATAACCAATTAAGTGGAAAAAAAATCACGCTTAAAAATCTTAGCCAGCAGAAGAGTTTTTATTATTTCCTGGCCGAGGGTACACCTCTGGAAAAAGTTGCCCAAACCACGAGCAACGGGATGAAAATCTCGCGTTCATTTTATAATAGCTCGGGCAAGTCGGTTAATTTAACTAATGTCCCTCAAGGCGAGCTAGTAGCAGTTACTATAAAAGTAACTGCGGATAAAGAAGCTGTGCGTAATGTAATCGTAGTTGAGTTATTACCCGGAGGTTTTGAGATCGAAAATCCGCGGCTTTCCTCCCGGGGGGAATTAGGTTTTGATCCCCGGCAGAGCATGGCTTATGATTATCAAGACATTCGGGATGACCGGATCCTGCTGTTTGTCAATCAGCTTGCCGGAACTAAATGTTATTCTTACACGGTACGGGCAGTTACTCCCGGCCGATATGTAATTCCCAATGCTTATGCCGAAGCTATGTATGATCCGGATATTAATGCGGAATATTATGAGCCGAAATTTTTAGTAATCTCCGACAATAATCCGGGTGAATAACCGGAATTTAAAGTGATGGGATGATAAAATCATGCATTTCCCCGCTCTTTCGAGCGGGGAAATTGAATCAACCAATGATTAAATATCCCGCCAGGATATTACTCGGATGTTTACTGGTTTATTTAGCCTGTATCCTGCCCTTGAAAATATCTTTATGGTTTTTCCCCCTGCCGCTGCAAGTTTTAGAAAAAGATTATGCTACCCTGCACCTGGATAGCACTGATCAATTAATGCGGATATCTTTATCTCCCAGCGATAAATATCGCATCCGCTTGCCGCTTTCTGAAATGGCGGATGAGCTTAAACGGGGTTTCCTGATTTTTGAAGATAAATATTTTTATTCTCATCCCGGAGTTAATCCGGTAGCTATCATGCGGGCTTGGCTGGTTAATGCTCGTCACGGCCGAGTTCTGATGGGTGGTTCCACTATAACTATGCAAATCGCGAAAATGATGGAACCCAAACCCAGGACATTACCATCAAAAATAATTGAAGTGATGCGCGCGTTTCAATTAGAGGGAGTTTACACTAAGGACGAGCTGCTGGAATTATATCTTAATCTGGTGCCCATGGGCGGGAATATTGAAGGCGTAGGCGCAGCAGCTTATTTATATTTCGGAAAAGCAGCCGGCCAACTTAGTTTTGCGGAATGTAGTTTATTAATCGGATTGCCGAAATCGCCTTGTCAATTTCAACCGAATAAATTTCCGCGAGCAGCCAGACAACAAAGAAACAAGGTAATGCAACGTATTGCTCCGGATTTGAATATTTCGGCTAAACAATTATCCGCCGCTTATTCCGCGCCCGTGCCCCAACAACGTTTTACCAATCCTTATTTATGTCCGCAATTAATAGTACGTAAACGCCATCAGGGTCCGGAATTTGTAAAAAAATATACCATCGACAGTCACCTGCAATCATTTTGCGAGCTCCAACTTAAACACACGTCAGAGTATAATAAAAAACGGGATATTCATAATGGGGCCATTAATGCAACCACGGTTTTTCCGCTGCCGACATCGCCCTGTAACAGCCGCAACATGCGAAGGTCGCTTTTCAGGTCGGCATCGATTTCTGCTATGGCGGTGGTTTGTGAATTGGTTAATTCAAAATCAATTGCGCCCAGAACTTTTTTTCTTAAAACCCCATCGCCGATTATGGGCCGACCCTTGGCCCGGCGCATGCTGCTCCGCACCAGGCCAAGTGCCAATTGGTTGGCCAGCAATTCGTCATAGGCAAGGCGCTCTCGCGCCGGTGTATTGGTGGTACTTAGCTCGGTTTCGTTTTCCGGGTTGTGGGATTTGGCAATGGCCACGCTCCATGCGGGCCAGTTCATTTTCTTTATATATGCATCGTCGAGCCATTCCGGCAGTTCCGGCGCGTGTTCAAGGGCGGCTTTGACCGCCTTGCCCATAACTTTTTGCGATACCCCGGCAGACAGGGGGTAGGTGGGCTCCAGCCCTAAAATACTTTCAATCTCGTCCGGCTTTACCATGTGGTCGGGGTGGGTCATCTGGACCGAGCCTTGGTAATGCTCAACCGTTCCGCTGATTATACGCGTCTCGCCCTCGGGCAT
>DAOVYW010000059.1 GCA_030635415.1 Candidatus Firestoneibacteriota bacterium | reverse complement strand
GGTTATAAAAAACCAGATCAATGAAAAAATGTTCTTCATCAAAGGTGAAGCGTTTCTGGCGGGCCTCAAAGAGAAAGCCTTTGCCCATCTCCAGTAGGAAATGCTCTAGTTTGTCAATAATGGCGGTTTCCATATCTGATTCTGAATATTTCGTTTTTTCATCCAGCCCGAGGAACTCCAGCACATAAGGATCTTTAAGAATATCTTTCGGCTTGGTAACAACCTGCCCCTGAGTCGCCAATTTTCGGATTTCTTTTTTATCCCGGCTTAGAGCAAGCCGTTCAAATAATCCGGTATTAAACTGACGTTTGAGTTCACGTAAGGTCCAATTTTGCTGCGCGGCCTCAATTTCGTAAAAAGAGCGCTCACTTTTATTCCCAATCGACATAAGAAACACATAATGGGACCAGCTAAGCGTAAATTTTTCAGATATTGTGCTTAACTGATCCGGCATTAAGGATTTCCGAGACAGTGTCTCGGAAATCGCCTTGTCATCCTTCCTGTAAGCCAAATAGAACCGGCGCATATTCGAAAGATTGTCTTCGGAAAATCCCCGTCCGAATTCTTCTGTCAATGAAGCGGCCAGTTCCTTGAGCAGGGCTTTCCCGTATTCCGCGCGCCGCGCGCCCACTTGCTCATGCTCCACGATCAATCGCCCGACCTCATAATTAGTCAGCACCTGAAGGGTATTTACATTGCGCGCTGCGGTTGTGCGGGCCGAAGCAATAAGCTCACGGAGCTGCGGCAACAGTTTATTGATACTGGATGCGATCTTACTCATACCCCAACTCCTTCTTTTCCAGTTTCTCCAAGCGCCTTAGAATTTCCTTATGAGGTGCTAATATTCTCCGTATTTTAGTGACTGTTCTCATAACTCGAATATTAACCGCCTCACCTGCCTTTTTAGTGTTTTGTTTCCACACCATATAGGCTGGCTACATCGACATCCAGCATGATTTCCTCACCACGAATTAGGTAGATTCTATTCTCGATTGTTTCAATAGGAACAACTTCTTGAAAATACCTTCCCGGTATCTTTCACCTCCTGAATATTAGTTACTTTATTTAGACATGAACCCGGGAAATTTATTGCGAATTATCTTAAATTCCGAATGATTTTTCTGGATGTTGGGGAGCATCTTCCCGCCTCCCAATTGCGCAATTTTAATTACTATATTTGAATAAAACATCATTCAATTCTGATTTATGTACTGCTTTATTTTTTTCCTCTTTCATATATCCCCCTTGCTTATTTTCTTATCATACTTTGGGCGTTCAATTGAACGCCCCTACACAAGCCCAACCGGATTTATTATTTGTAAAATCCCCCTAACCCCCTTTTTAAAAGGGGGAACTCAATAAGGCAACCCATAGCAATCTACGGAAAATTACAAGTTAACTAATAAATTCAACCACCCGCTCCAGCATACTTTTTCAGCTCGCGCATATTCCTGGCATCCGGGCCTTTTTCGTCAAAACCGGGGGTTTCTATAATATATGGCAAATGCCGCAGAGGTTTATGCTTCACCAGGTTAATCAATCCTTGTCTGCCCACAAAGCCTTTACCCAGGTTTTCATGATGATCGCGGTGGGACCCGCAAGGTTTTTTGGAATCGTTCAAATGCACGCACCCCACACGGGCATAACCCATATATTTTTTAACATCTTGGTCAAAACGCTTGAAATCCCGCGCATTACCCAGGTTATACCCCGAAGCGCAGAGATGGGCTGAATCCAGACAGACTCCGATTTTAGGACCCAGGATATTGCCTATCCGGCCGATGGTCTCCAAATCCCCCAGGCTATTCGCTGTGCCGGCCATGCCTTCCAGCAGAATGCGGCATCCTGAAGGAATATCCGGCAGAAGTTCCCGCAACGCCTGGACCAGCCTTTCCACTCCCCCGCCTTGTCCCAAGTCAGAGCCAGGATGCAAAACCAGGTTTTTGACACCCAGACGTCCGGCTGAAACCAGATCATTCCGCAGTGAGACGAGTGATTTCTCATATACTTCCAGTTTGGGAGATGCCAGATTTACCAGATATATGGCATGAATGATTAATTCCCTCACCTGGGATTGGGACATTGCATCCCGGTATTCCGTTGCTTGAGCCTCACTGAATGAGCGGCCTTTCCAGCCCCGGGGATTACTGGCAAATATCTGTACACAATTGCATCTCAACTCTTCGGCGCGTTCCAGGGTCTTGAGCAGCCCGCCAGCTGTGGAAAGATGGGCGCCCAGCAGACGTATATCCCGCATCATTATTTCTGTACCAGGGAGTTCAGCAAAGCCAGGGCCGAGGCCGCAGCCAGGGCGCTGGTCTTGGGGTTGGTGGGAGAGGGCAGGTTCTCGGTAATGGTCTTGATAGTACCGAATTGCCCCTCGATTTCCAGGGTATGGGTATTCAGCCGGGCCCGAGGATCCGCAATAATTTCTACACGGGTACGGTCGGGACCGATGCCGGCCAGTGAAGCGGCTGCCGCCACATTTATGTTTTGCGGAAAAAGTTTAATGGCTTGGCGGGCAGAACCGGAAAATATTTTCGTGGCTTTAGTCAGATGGCGAGGATCAAGCTTTCTTTTTTTAAAATATGGAGCCCCGGTCAGCCCGGCAATGGGCTTACGCGTGGTTAAGCAAACCCGCTTGACCTTACCGCCAATAGCCGCGGCTTTAAGCGCGTCCAGGCCGGCTACGGCTCCGGACGGATAATACAGTCTGCTGCCTCTTCGTTGAAACCGGGGAAGCAGGTCAGGATAAGTAATCAAGGCCCCGACCGAGAGAATCAGCAGGTCTTTCTTTTCAGCCAGTACTGCCTTGGCAATCAAAGGCACGGCTGGAATTTCAGCCGTTTCTATTACTAGATCGCAGGTTTGGGCTATTTCCTTCAGATTTAAAACCCGGCAATGCGGCCGTGTTTTACCGGCTAGAGCCTCTGCTTTTTCCGGTGCCCGGTCAGCCAGCCCTGCTACCACGGCGCCCAGCACACGTCCGGACGAAATTGCCCTGACCAACTCGCTGCCAATGGCTCCACAGCCAACTATGCCGACTTTCAGCTTAACCACTTCTTAACATAGCCTCCAGAGACCGGGCGGCGCGGCTTAAGATCGGTTCCGGAACATCAATAGGGTACTGCAGATTTTCCAAAGCCTCGGCCAGAAGGTCCAGCGTGGTCAATTTCATATCTTGGCATACCATCCGGGGAGAGAGAGGATAGAATACTTTACCGGGATTTTCACGTTTTAATTGATGTAGGAGGCCTATTTCCGTACCAATAATAAATTCGCGGGACTTACTTTCACGCACATAGCTCAGCATGCCGGAAGTTGAGAGCACGGCCTGGGCGCACTGGCAGACTTCAGGCCGGCATTCCGGATGCACTATCAGCAGGGCTTGGGAATGCCGCTTTTGGACCTGCTCGGTTTCATCTTGGGTGATACTGTCATGCACTGCGCAAAAACCGCTCCAGGGAATTATTTTTTTATCGGAACGTCCCGCCACCCAGGACGCCAGGTTCCGGTCCGGCCCGAAAAGTATTTCTTCCTGGGGCAGTGAATTTACGATAGCCGCGGCATTGGCCGAAGTACAGCAGATATCCGATTCCGCTTTCGCCTCGGCCGGTGAATTAACATAAGTGACTACCCCTGCGCCAGAATGTTGCTGCCGGGCGGCGCGCAGGGCTTCAGCGGTTATCATATCCGCCATGGAGCATCCGGCATGCTCTGCCGGCAGAAGCACAGTCTTGGAGGGCGAAAGAATCTTAGCGCTCTCGGCCATGAACCGCACTCCGCAAAACACTATCACCCGCGCGTCCGTAGCTCCCGCCATTCGGGAGAGTTCCAGTGAATCCCCGGTGTAGTCGGCCGCATCCTGAATTTCCCCGTTTTGGTAGTTATGCACCAGAATAACTGCCTGGCGCAGTTTTTTCAATTTCTCAATCCGCGCCAAGACGTTTTCGAAATTGCTTGGCCGCATTTCACTCATGGTGTTCATTTCTTCCCGGCCTTGTCGGCAGGCGGCAGCGAAGTAAAAGGTTTAATCCTATCCACCCGGAGTTCTGTAATCCGGTTGTTTTTATCCACAAAAGCCACCCGGGGATGAAATCCGGCCAACTGCTCATCCTCTACCTCGGTATAGGCAATGATAATCACCCGATCATGCTTGGAAAACAAACGGGCCGCGGCTCCGTTCACACGTATCTGCCCGGATCCTTTTTTTCCATGTATGACATAGGTTTCCACGCGCGCTCCATTATCCAGGTTCAGCACGTGAACACGCTCATTCGCCAGCAGGTCCACGGCTTGGCATAAATTCCGATCAATGGTAATACTTCCCATATAATGCAGATGGGAATCTGTCACCGTGGCCCGGTGAATCTTGGATTTCATTAAACTGCGTCTCATTTTTTCAACTCCCGGAAGGTACTTCCACTATAATATTATCAATCAGCCGGGTCCTGCCCAGCCGGACGGCTACGGCCGTTAATACGCGGCCGGTAAGAACATTTAAATCTTCCAAGGTATTGGCGTTTTTAACCGCCACATACTCAATCTCTATTAAGGACTCGCTGCGCAGGCGTTTGTTAACCGCCTCTATCATATCCCGGGGATTCCGTTCACCTACCTGCAGTATGCCCTCCGCAAGTTTCAGCGCCTGGTAAACAATTGGCGCCGCCCGGCGTTCCTCTTCTGAAAGATATCCATTTCTCGAACTCTTGGCCAACCCATCCGCTTCGCGCACCGTAGGCTGAACCTCTATCTCGCAATCCAGATTTAAATCCCTGGCCAGTTGTTGCACAATCAGCGTCTGCTGAAAATCTTTCTGCCCGAAATAGGCCTTATGCGGATGAACCAGGATTAGCAATTTGGCCACTATGACCGCCACGCCGCTGAAATGATTGGGCCGCGAAAGACCGCAGAGAGTCTCCGTCAGCCGGTCGCTCACCCTAACCCGGGTATCAAAGCCTTCCGGATACATCTCATCTACGGACGGGGCAAAGAGCAGATCTACTTTTTCCGCGGCGGCTATACGGCTGTCCCGTTTTATGTCACGCGGATAATTCCCGAAATCTTCATTCGGAATGAACTGCTTGGGATTCACAAAAATAGAAACCACTACCCGGTCGCAGGCCCGGCGCGCGGCCTGAATCAGGGAAATATGCCCTTCATGCAAGGCCCCCATGGTGGGTACAAATCCAATGGTTCTTCCGTGGCATCGCCAACGTTCGACTCTGGTTCTTACTTCTTTAGCGGTATTCACTGTTTTCATGATTCTTCCGCCTTTTCCTTGGGCCCGGGAAACCGCGCCTCGCGGACATCGTTGGCAAAAGCAGACATGGCCGCTATAGCCGTCTGACCCAATTCAGCATAACGTTTCACAAACGGCGGAGTATAGTCGTTGAAAAGCCCGAGTAAATCATGGGTAACCAGAACCTGGCCGTCACATTCCGGCCCGGAGCCGATTCCAATCGTGGGTATGGAAAGCGCTTTAGTCACAGCTGCCGCGGCCTGGTCCGGCACTTTCTCGAGCACCACTGAAAAAGCCCCGGCTTTTTCCAGAGCCCGCGCATCTGCCAGGAGCTTTCGCCGGCCGGCCGAGTCCACGGCCTGGGTACGATATCCTCCCAACTGGTGTACCGCCTGGGGCGTCAAACCTACATGCCCCATCACGGCAATATCCGCGCGCACCAGAGCTGCCGTCACCCCGGCCATGTCCTCACCGCCTTCAAGTTTAACCGCATGCGCTCCGCCTTCCTTGATCAAGCGGCCGGCATTGCGCACCGCATCCTCAGCAGTAACTTGATAAGAGAGAAAAGGCATATCCGCCACTACCAGGCATCCGGCCGCGCCCCGCGCCACGGCTGCGGTATGATGGATCATATCCTCCATTGTGACCGGCAGGGTGGTGGCATATCCCAGCATAACCTGTCCCAGGGAATCGCCGACCAGAATAACCGGTATTTCCGCCTGGGAGACCAACCGGGCCATGGAATAATCATAAGCAGTCAGGACAGTAAACCGTTGGCCTTCTGCCTTCCACTGCCGGAGATGACGCACGGTAATGGACATGGGCTTCACTGCTTAAAACCGGCCGGGTTATAATACTGGGTCCCTTTGCCCCTGCTTTGGATATGCTTAATAAGATCCTGCAAATCCTGCCGGCTCCTTACAAAATCTATATCATTAGTATTAACCACTAATAAAGGCGTCTCCTGGTAGTGAAAAAAATAGTGATTGTAGGCCTGATTTAAACGTTCTATGTACTCACGGTCCATGCCCTTTTCACAAGGACGCCCGCGCACGGACAAGCGCTGGAGCAGAACCTCCGTGGAAGCCTGCAGATATATCACCAGATCGGGTTTTAAAATTTTATCCCGCAGAAATCCGCAAAGCCGTTCATAAAGATTCAGTTCATTTTCCTGCAGGGTTAAATAGGCAAAAATCCGGTCTTTGGCAAATAAATAATCGCAGATTAAATTCCTCTGAAAAAGATCACCCTGGGCCAATTCCTGTTGCTGGCGGTAACGGTTAAGGAGAAAGAAAATCTGGACCTGGAAGGCGTAACTTCCCATATCCTGGTAAAATTTTTCCAGGAAGGGATTTTCATCCGATGCTTCCAGTACCAGACGGGCGCCCAACTCCTTGGACAGACGTTCACCCAGGCTGGTCTTACCCACGCCAAGAACGCCTTCAATAACAATATATCGATTCCCTTCCACCTTGGTCACTCCTTATCCGCGTCCAGCCAGGCCGTCCGGCCAGGAAGCCGGTCCACTCCCCGGGATGAAATCCGGGCTGTTAACTGGGCTATATTCTCTCCCAAAACCGGATGCCTCGCTTCCGGCGCCACCTCGGCCATGGGCCATAAAACAAAAGCCCGTTCCGCCAGCCGGGGATGCGGCACCTGAAGATCAGGTTCCTGTATTATATCTTCGTCATATAACAATATATCTATATCCAATTCACGCGGCGCATTCTTAGTCCGGTGTACCCGGCCGGCCCGGCGTTCCAGCTCTTGCCCCAGCTGATAAACTTCATGAGCGCTTAAAACCGTGGCTATGGCAACTACAGCGTTCAAAAAGTCGGACTGAGGTTCTCCCCCTATGGGAACCGTCTTATACAGGGAAGATATTGCTATAATTTCAACCCCGGCCTGGCTGCGCAATCCTTCCACTGCTTGGCGTAACTGTTGCCGGGGATTGCCCAGGTTGGCGCCTAGTCCCAGATAGGCCAGTGTTCCTCTATTTCCAGCCAACGGTTTTTATCCGGTCCACTGCCTGCATGAGCCGTTCCTCGGGCGAGGTCAGGGAAAACCGGATAAAACCCTCTCCAGCAGAACCAAAACCAATTCCCGGCGCAGCTACCACTCCGGCCTTTTCCAGTAGTTGGGTGGCAAAAGATGTAGAATCCATTTTCTCCGGCACGGGACACCATACATAAAAAGTCGCTTTAGGCGGATCAACTTTAAAACCCACATCCTGCAAGCCGGCCACGAAAACATCCCGCCGGTGACGGTATATCTCTACCAAACCGGGTATAATATCTTCGGCATGCTTCAGGGCGGTCTTGGCCGCTACTTGCACAGCTGAGACTGTGCCTGAATCAAGGTTGCCTTTAATCCGGGCCAAGGGCTCTATTAATTCCCGCCGGCCTACGGCAAAACCAATGCGCCATCCGGCCATGGAAAAACTCTTTGAAAAACTGTGCATCTCAATGGCCACTTCCCGGGCTCCGGGAATTTGCAATACTGAAGGCGGCGGTTCTCCTTCAAAATATATTTCCGAGTAAGCCATGTCATGAACCAGGATAATCTCGTGCTTTTGGCACCAAGCTATTAGTTCTTCAAAAAATTCCAAGTCCGCGACGGCAGCCGTAGGATTATTAGGATAATTCAGGAAAAGCAATTTTGTCCGGCCCAGTACTGATGAAGATAAAGCCTGGAGATCCGGGCGAAAATTATTTTCCCTCCGCAGCGGCAGACGCATTGGCTCTGCTCCGGCAAAAACCGTCCCTGAATAATAGACCGGATAAGCCGGTTCAGGAATTAAAACTATTTCCCCGGGGTTCACATAAGCCAGGGGCGCGTGGCCAATGCCTTCCTTAGACCCGATCAGGCAGAGAACTTCCTGCTCTGGATCAATATTAACCTGGAACCGCTTGCCGAACCATTCCGAGACCGCTAAACGAAAATCCCGGCGGCCCCGGCCCAAGGGATAAAAATGGTTCTCAGGCGTACCGGCGGCAACCCGCAGAGCTTTCAGAATAATTTCAGGAGTCGGCAAATCCGGATCGCCTACTCCTAAATCAATAACATCCACACCTTGTTCCAAAGCCATCCGTTTCTTGTGGTCGATTTCCACAAAAAGGTACGGTGGCAGAACCTGTAATCTCTCCGGCGGAGTAATAATCATTGTTTTTGTTTCCTTTTACTGGAACCGGAAGTAACTGTCAGCTTCTTCTTTTTGGTAATTTCCGGCCGGGAAGAATGTGCGGTTTCCCATGCCGGATAATGCCGGTGCATCCATTCTTCAGCCGCTTGTTTCAACGTCAGGGAAGAACCATACCTCAATTCGCCTTTATTCACCAGGTTTTCAGTTTGAACCCACTTGTGAGTTAATATCTCCTGATAGACTTCTCTCGCCTCTGTCTCCGGAATTACTTTCCCCATTATGTCTTTAAGTTTTCGGGAATATTGTCCCTCCTGATTGGGCCTACTATTGGTCTGCCGAACATTACAGTGTATTTCTTCAGTATCAAGCATATCACATCCTCGCTTATTACCTACTTTGGGATTCACATTTTTTGTCCTCATGATTGTTTTTTAACGTAATATATTAGCAATTCGCTTTCCCGCACGTTGATAATTCACGCTGTTTTTCAATCTCTCGAAAGCTGAGATATGTCACCCACGGAATGTAGGGGCGTTTAATTAAACACCCTACCACTTGCCGATGATACTATATTGAACGGCTAATATATTACCTTTTAACTCCTTTCTTAAATTGTCGGTGCATTTTCTCTGCCCCTCCACACACCAGCATAAAGGAATTTTACCCTAAGTTATCAAATTTTTCAGCCTTTATAAACCCTCAACCTTATTTTTCTTCCAATCCCAACACATCGGCCATATGATAAAAACCGGCCGGCCGTTGCCCCAACCAGGCTGCGGCCCGAACTGCGCCGCGGGCAAAGGTATCCCGGGAATGAGCTTGGTGCTTTAATTCCAACCGCTCTCCCGGTCCGGCAAAAAGCGCGAGATGTTCGCCGATTATATCACCGGCGCGCACCGCATGCATACCAACCTCGCCCGGACTGCGGGGACCGGTCCAGCCCTGCCGTCCATGCCGGACACATTTATCCGGATCAAGCCCCTGGCCTTTGCAAATTGCCTCCAGGAGTGTCAGCGCGGTTCCGGAAGGCGCATCTTTTTTCATATTATGATGGGCTTCAATGATCTCCGCATCAAACCGGGGTCCCAAAACTTCGGCCGCCCGGCGCGCTAGAACCCACAATAGGTTTATTCCTATGGAAAAATTAGTCGCGTAAACCACGCTAATTTTCCGAGCAGCCTCCTGAAGGCCGGAGAGCTGATGGGCTGAAAACCCGGTCGTGCCAATAACCAAAGACCGGCCGGCTGGTAATGCCGCCTCGACTAAAGTCATGGTGGCTTTTGGCGCGGTAAAATCAATCACCACTTCGCATTCACTTAAAGCGCTTCTCATATCATCCGATAATATGATGTTCATACGGTCCTGACCGGCTAAAAGGCCCGCATCCTGCCCCAGACTGGGATGGTCCGGCCGCTCCCAAGCCGCTCCCAGCGTTAATTCCGGATGTTCCTTGACCGATTTTATCAAGGCTTGCCCCATTTTTCCGGCCGCTCCGGCAATTCCGACCCTCATTATTTTAGAGCCTCCGGTTTAAGTAATCCATACTCTACCAGCGCGCTCTGCACGCTTTTCCTGACATGCCCGGACACTGAAACCAGGGGCAAGCGCACACTTTCTGAGCATTGTCCCAGCATTTCCATGGCTGCTTTAACGGGAGCGGGATTGGTTTCTAAAAAGAGGGTCTTGATCAGGGGTAGTAGTTTTTCGTGCAGGCTAACGGCTTGCTGGAATTTTCCCGCCGCGCAGGTCGCAACCAGTTCCGCGGTCTGGCGCGGCACGATATTGGCCACGACTGATATAACGCCTTGGCCTCCAACTGCCATGATGGGAAGGGTCAACGCGTCATCCCCGGAAATAATCGCAACCCGGTCTTCCAGCATGGCATGCAGCCGGCTGATTTGCTCAAGATTTCCTGAAGCTTCCTTCACTCCCACCAACAAGGGACAGGCCTGGGAAATCCGGGCTATGGTTTCCGGCAGTACGTTAACCGAGGTCCGGCTCTGAATATTATACAGGACAAAGGGAAAATCCGCAGCCTCGGCAATGGTCATAAAATGCCGGTAAATACCTTCCTGGGTCGGCTTGTTATAATAAGGAGTAATCAAGAGAGAAGCGCTGGCTCCCGCTTGCTTGGCCGCCCGGGTTAATTCAATCGCCTCTGCAGTGTTGTTTGAACCTGTGCCGGCTATTATTGGTACGCGGCCTTTCGCGGCTTCTATGGTTATCTCAATCACGCGATGATGCTCGGCAACACTGAGGGTAGCCGATTCGCCGGTAGTTCCGCACGGGACTAAGACCTGGGTTTGATTCTCAATCTGGAAATCCACCAGCTTTCTCAGGCTGGTTTCATCCACCTGGCCTTCCTCAAAGGGGGTTGCCAAGGCAACCATGGAACCTTTAAACATTTTTCTACCTCCTAGCCTAGTTAATATCTGTTGC
>DAOVYW010000119.1 GCA_030635415.1 Candidatus Firestoneibacteriota bacterium | reverse complement strand
TCGACTTTCCAAAATAAGCCAGGCCGCGGTTCGCGGTTTCAATGGCTTTAATAAAATTTCCGATGGAAGATAAAGAACTGGTCTGCTCGGCCAGACATTCAGCTTTATCCAGGTCTGTCCGGGCGTTTTCCAACAGCCGGTCAAGCAAATTTTCCGAGACGGCATACTGTCCGCACATCAACTCGGTCTTGGCCGATTTGCGGAAAATATTGAAAGTCTTCTGATACGCCGTTTCCCAGCAATCTTTGGACAAAAGTTTCCTGGCCAGCCGGAAGTACTCATTGGCCGCCTCGGTAGCCAAGGAATCCAGCGCTTTATTACCGGCATGATAATTCACCTCGGATAAGCGGGCCGCTGTCCCGGCGTCCAGGTTCCCGGGTCTTCCCATATTCAGGTGCGCGGTTATGGCAAAAAGATTCTCAACCTTTCCCAGCAGGGCTGCATCCGGCACGGCGGAGAGTAAATGCGTCCCAATTATCCAGTGTATCCGGCGGCGTTTATCCAGCGGAATGGCGTTTAAAACCGCTTCCTGCACGCGATCATGAACAAACTGCAAGTCATCCTGTTTTTCCATTAATAGTCCCTGGGCCAAAGCGGACTTCAGTACCTGAAAGGTATCTTCCAAGCTGATTTTCTTTACCAGTGAAATCTCCGTGGGCGAAAACCGGTTCCCCATGCAGGCGCAGTATTCAAGCAGGTCCAGCGACTCAGGCAGTAATTTTTCGACTTTGGACCTGAAAAGCTCAACCACGGTGGGCGGCATATCCGATTCCCGAATTTTATTCAGGTCCCACTGCCAATGCCGGCCGGCGTCCAGGTAAAGCAGATCCTTGGTATGCAGAAAGGATAAAATCTCGCTCACGAACAGGGGATTGCCCTCGGTAAGCCGGGATATAAAAGCGGCTAGCTCCCGGGTCTGGGAAAGCGGCGAATCCAGGATATATGATACTTGCTCATGGCAATATTGCGGTTCCAGAGGCTTTAAGTTTATCTCGCCGGGCGGCGCCGAGCTTTGGCGGAAATCACCAATCAGTTTGGCCAGGGGATGCCGGTTATCCACTTCATTGTTACGATAGGCACCGATGAAAAAAAGATGTTTATGCTCTTTATAATTGCCCAGCACATGTCTTAAAAAATCCAGGGTAGCGGTGTCGCACCATTGGAGATCGTCAATAAAAAGCGTGAGGGGATTTTCCTCCGTCGCCAGACAGCTCAGAAACCGGTCAAAAATATAATGGAAACGGGTTCGGGATTCTACCGGCGGCAGGTCCTCCACCTCTGGCTGAACCCCCACCAGCATCTCCAGTTCGGGAACAACCTCGGTCAGAATCCGGCCGTTGTTTCCCAAAGCCTGGAGCATATTACTCTTCCAATAACTTATTCTTTGATCACTTTCCGTCAGAAACCTCCGCGTTAAACTCCGCAGACTCTGAATCAAGGCACTATAGGGGATATTTCTTTGATAGAAATCGAATTTTCCGGAAGTAAAATAACCTTGGTGTTCAATAATCGGTTTCTGAAGTTCCTGAATCAGACGCGTCTTGCCAATCCCGGGCAGGCCGGATATAAACAAGGATACAAAAGCTCCCTCGGCCGCCCGGCCATATTTATCCAGAACCAATTTAACCTCAGTTTGACGTCCCACCATTTTGGAAATAAAAATAACCCGATGAGTATAATCGCACCTCCCCAGAGGAAATCCGGCAATGGTTCCCTTCTCCGAGTATTGATCGCGGCACTGCACCAGGTCGGCCAGCAGGCCGGCGGCGCTCTGGTAACGTTTCTCGGATTGTTTAACCAGCAAGCGGGAGATTATTTTGCTCCAGACCTGTGGAACCTCGGGGTTTAACCGGCTGACCTCGGTCTCCTCCTCCGCCAGGTGGGAATGAATTAATTCCAGGGGATCGAGCGAAAAAAACGGCGGTTTTCCGGTCAACAATTCATAGAAAATAATTCCCAAAGAATATAGATCAGAGGTTACATCGACTCTATGATTTATACGGCCAGTCTGTTCGGGCGAGGTATAGGTCAGAGTGCCTTCCAGAAAAAGGCGGTCATAAATAAAATGACTGACTTCGCTGACATCCAGCGTGGTAATATAGTCAATCAGACGAACTTCTAAATTTTGGGGTTGAATTAATATATTATGCGGTTTGATGCTTCCGTGAATAATCCCGGCCTCATGGACTTTATTTAGGGCCTCGGCCAGGAAACAGCTCACGGTTAAAATATCTTTTAAGGATTTCCGGGACCCTGCCCACTGATTAAGAGGTATACCCTCAAAATAATTCCGGATAATAAAATAGGTGCCGGCTTGTTCCCCAAAAATTATACATCGGACGAGTAGGGGATCATTTAAAAGCTTGAGCTGTTCGATTTTCTGTCGAAAGTGCTGTTTTTGCCGCTCGGAAAGGTGGCTGGTTTTTAGGATTTTAAGCACCACCGCTCTTTGCGGCGCTGATTTTCGAAAAGCCTTATAGATAAGTGCTTGTGGACTCTCTCCCAATTTTTCAACAATTTGATAATCCGGGATTAAGGGGACGTTTTCTTCCGGCATATTTATACCCCCGGGAAAATAATGATTATTTATAACATAATCCCGGAGATAATGCTATCTATTAGATAGTATCCGTTGCGGAAAACCGGTTAAACCATCCCGGACAGGCCGGAATCCAGAAAAACATCGTAAAAAGGAGGACACTCGAAAAAAATGCCTTTTGTTATTAAGTCCAACCGACTCCTGGACCTTGGCTTCCGCCGGGGTGATGCGCCTAACTTATCTTTCCACAACAGTACCTAATTAGTATAGAACAAGTATTGCAGCCGGGGATATTCACGTTTCACGCTTTCAAGTGCAGGATTAAACCGCCAACTTTTTCTGATGATTATGCTTAATATTTTTTTTAGGAGATTATCGCGTTCCACGGCTCTGACAATATTCATAGATTCCGGACTCAATAAAATCAGAACCTTCCTTTCTTTTGCCGTTTTCTCCAACATGCCATCATCCCCTTCCCGGGTTTTCGGCTACTTATTTAAGTTTAGCACATACAAATCATGCCGGCAACTATTAACCTTAAAACCGATATAAAATTTTCACCAAATAGAAACCATCAGTTATAAAACCAGCCTCCCATCCCGGAATCGGTCTAAATGAAAATCAACCTGAGGGATGCTTTTAATATACTTGCCCATCTGCTGGTAGTCACCCGCAATAACTTTTTTCTATTTCGCTTTTAGGGATCAAGGTTGCTTACGGTGATAAACCCTGTCTGAATATCTCTCAAGGTTTGCGCCTCAACCTATGGAAGGCGTATTCCTGGTTTGATCAGCGGGCGGTTATTTACTAATTCGCCTTAAATAGAGCAGGTTGCTGACAGCCAGGGCCAAACCGGCGATTAAAATGTTACCCATGGATACCGTCTTGAAAACATACATGAGAATTAATAAATGACGCGATTCGCTGCGGAGATACTGGGGTGATAACCAATAGTAGACAAAAAAATGATTGGAAGCGCATATTGCCAAAAGTAACGCGCCGATAGCCGGCCAAATCCAGAAAACCGGCTGGCGCAGCGTTTGATTCAGCTTGCGCATGGATCGCGAGTAAATCCATAAAGCTACGGCCAACAGCATAAAACCAATTTCGTAGAGAAAGAAACTGGCTCGATATAAAATATCCAACATCTTAATTCCGCCCCCTTTCCAATACTTTTAGCACTCGCCAAAAACGGTAAATGCCCCACAGACTAAGACCGGCCGACCATATCAATAAAGTATAACCTGTCCATTGTTCCACCGGTCCCATATTTTGATGGCGCAAGGAAGCGATGGATTGCATCATAAGATATATAAACAACCCCATCGGAGCTATAATTTGAAACTGCCAATGGGTAATTATACCGTAAACCAGTTCCAGCCGCCGCGAAATAATCCCCATTAAAATAAAGCCTCCCCAAAGCAGCGCCCCTCCCAGTACGGCCATATAACTGGTCAGGGTTACAAATATCAGATGCTGATTAGGCGTTAGTATGGTTTCCATTCCGGGTTCCCCCTCCGATCCTGGCTTGATTTTCATCCACTATCCTTCGGGCCATACTGGGACCAACTATCAGACTGGCGGAAGAAAAAAGATGCTTATTAATGATTCGTAGCTGGTATTTGCTCTGAGTTCTTACCGGAATTCCCAGCTCTTCTTGCTCCCGTTCCAGAAGCACAGGGCCTAAAAATCCCATATATTTTTCCATCACCGCCCGCATGTAGTCTATGCCTTGCAAATCATCAGATAGCGGCTTAGTATCCGACCACTTGTCTTTATCTTCCTCCGAGAATAAATTTACCGCCTTTTTCATTGCGCCCGGCTCTGAAATTCCAGAATGCGAAACCGGAGCTGCAAAAATGATGTCTTTCTCTTGATCGATGGCAACGGTCGTATCGATTTCTTTCGGTCGACGATGAGAGCGCGAAGGCGCTGTTTCGGCCTCCGGTAACGTCTCTTCCGATCGGGATTTTTCATCCGGAATATCCCGCCGGGAATCAGATATTTCCTGGTCCTGGCCATCCGGCTTAGGCTCGAATGGATCAGTGTCCGACGGCAAACCAATATCCAGAATAAGATCATCGCCCTTCAAGTTTAGGGTTTCTTCAATTAATAGCTGAAGCTCTTGGTCCGGTGCCTCAGCCATTTTTTTGGGTCCCCCCTCCTTCCGGCGATCCGGTGTTTTTATCCCGGTTTTTCGGGATAACGGCCTGGCTTCCTCCCGGGACGTTTCCGGATTAACGGATTCTAATTCCGATTCCAACTCGCGGGGGAGGAGAACCTTTCCGGGAAGAACTCCTTCAATAATATCTAATAATACTCCTTCCTCTGAAATCCAGGCCAATACTTCCTGCCGGCTGACCGTTAAAATTTTATCCGCTGAAGTATATCCCCCCAGAAACGCACCCTCGAAAAAAAGCGCCAGTGCAAGTTCATTATCCGAGCTTTTACGGGTATATAACTGCCGGGCCAAGGCCTCTTTTAAGCCTCCCGTAGTCAGGGCTTTGATTTTTACCAACGCATCTCCCAGGCGCAAAGCCCCTGCTCCGGAGAGCTGAAGCTGGATAGCTTCCCGGAGTTGATCCGCCGTGATTTTTTTCATTTTCAATAATATATTGCCTAACCGGGGATTATTGCGGATTTGATAGAAACGCAGGGTCCCGGTGAAATTTTTCCGGCATAAGGTGTCGAATAATTTATTCATGTCCAGAAAAACGGTTTCCAGTTCCTGCTGCACGGGAGATTTAGTTTCCAGGGCACTCAGGGCTTCCAATCTCTGGGGATCCAGTTCCGCGATCTTGATTACAGTATTACCCGCTTTAGTCGTGGCAGGAAGAAAATGCCGGATGATTTGTTCGCGGGATAATTCAAGCTCTATCGTGCCCTCGTAGAAGCAATTACAAATCCGTCCCTGATGGAACAGCAACAAGCCATGTTCATGGAACGCCAATATTTTCACATAACCATTGAAGCGCTGCTCCTGCAATTTCAGCAACAACGCCTTCATATCAGCCGTCCGGCTGTCAAGCGCTATGGTTTTAGTCTCGCCCTGGGGCAAGTATAGAACCGGCCACAATGTCTGATCTCCACTGGTTTATTTTGGTTATAATACCATTGGCCCAAGTTTAGCGTCAACCTATTAAACCCTAAAGCCAGCCTCAAATCTGTGCCATAACACTTTACCTTGAGATGTTTCGCCTTTCAGGGCTTGATGGGGTGGTGAAAGAGTGGCTTTAGGAACATAAACGTGTCCGCTTGATCCATCTTCCACCAATGAGCCCGCAATTGAATCCTGATTGACACTTTTGAACAGGATTGATATGCTTATTCTGAAAAGCAAATACCTATCAGTTCTATCTGTAAAAGACACAAAATCTGAGGTGTCACGAATGTTCCGAATAAAAAAGATGAAGAATAACAGCAAAAAGAATGCTTGTTTTAAATTTCGCACTTTAATCCCAATCCTAAATTATAATAATGTTTTTAATCTCAGGCTGCAACAAAACCATCATTCACGATGGACGGGGATTTCTTTTGATAGACAAAGAAACCGCGGCTTATTATTTTGAAGGCTTAGGCATTGCTGGGAACCTAGGCGGAAAATGGTGAAAACGAACCTCGGTCTGTAGCTTTGGGAGAAACCGGGCTACTCGACTGCAACTAACAATAGAACACATTTTATTATATATATAATATTTATTTCCCCACTATACTCAGTGAGTACATTTTAGTTGCTGTGAAAGAAAAAAAGGGGGACGATAAAATGTCTATTGTTCATCTGCTAAATTGTATTAATTCTGTAAAAAAAACAAATAAATTAAATTCAAATCAAATTCTTGTCCTGCAAAAAAAACGACTTAGAAAATTATTAAAACATGTTATGCAAAATTCATCCTTCTATAAAAAACATTATAAACTAAACGGAATTAATGATAGAAATATTGATTTTATAGAACTGAAAGACATCCCTCCGATTGATAAAGAAATTATGATGAGAAACTACAATCGTTTTGTCTGCAATCCTGAACTTAAAAGAGATGAATTGGAAAGGTTTATCAGTAATCCTGAAAATCGGGGAAAATCATACAAAAATACTTACCAAGTTATTCATACTTCAGGATCTACCGGAACCATAGGTATATTTGTTTATGGTCCCAAAGACTGGGATATTCTCAAGGCCATGGTAATATCCAGGGTCACAAAATCCAAGATCAATCCGTTTAACAAATCCAAAGTTGCTTTCATTGGTGCAACGGATGGACATTATGCCGGTATAAGCTTGGCGCAAGATGCCCCTCGTTTTTTATTTAAATTCATACCCTTTAACATTAATTCCCCTATTCATGAAATGATCAGCAAGTTGAATGATTATCAGCCTGACGCCTTAAGTGGATATTCATCTGGAATCTACATGCTTGCCTCGGAACAATTAAAGGGAATTCTAAATATTCATCCCCGAAAAATAATTTGTTCAGGTGATCATCTAACGCCCAGAATGGCTAAAATATTGTTTGCAGCGTTTAATATTACGCCAACCAGATTTTATGCTTCTTCTGAATCCATCTGTTCCGGCGCGGAATGTGAACAAGGAACCTTTCATTTTTACAATGATTGGCATGGATTCGAAGTCGTTGATAGCAATTTGAACCCTGTCCTGCCTAATGGCCACGGGAGACTGCTTTTGACCAATCTATATAATTATACTCAACCCCTAATACGCTATAAAATGAATGACGAAATAGTATTAAGCAACAAATCATGTCAATG
>DAOVYW010000005.1 GCA_030635415.1 Candidatus Firestoneibacteriota bacterium | reverse complement strand
TGGGGTGGTGGTGTCTATAACCCAGAGCGTTGCTCTGGGTTATTATGTGTCACCCCTTCAGGGTGTTAACTCTCAGGTACTGGTAGATAATAATAAAAAAATTCTTAACGAGGATCTAAATAATCCGGCAATTGCTATCTGCTTGTCAACTTATTCTGAAAATATAACCCGCTATCTTGTCAATTTAATTTGAGAACCTACAATGAAGGCGATATGCCGAATCAGCCCATCAGCGTCGATAGGGGCAAGTAGCCACAGGAATGCCAGCCGGGTTTATTGTCGAGCTGGAGCTTGGCAATCCCAGAATATTGTTGACTGCTCCTGGTCATTCGCTGGGATGACTGGGATAAAATCAAAACGATTGGCTAATATACTATGTTGCTATGCTTGAGGTGAGGTATAATTCGATTTCGATATTGAAAATGCTTTTAATTTTCCGGAAATTCCATTACAATGCCACTGATAAATAAATAAAGAGGAGTGACATAATATGCTTGAAACCGAAAGATTAAGCCTAAGCAAGGAAATCGAGGATTTAGCCGCACATTTTAAATTTCAGCGTGACGGTCTTCTTCCTATCCTGCAAGCTATTAAGTCCCAGCATAATCATATCAGCGATTTTGCCATGCAGGAAGTCGCCCGAATGCTTAATATTCATCCGGTAGAAGTATATGGCGTAGTCAGTTTTTATTCATTCCTTTCCACCAAGCCGCAGGGAAATTTTGTAATCCGATTGTGCCAGACCATTTCCTGCGATCTGGCGGGTAAAGATAAAGTAGCCCGTCAGCTTGAGAATGAGCTGGGTATTAAATTCGGAGAAACTACTAAAGACCGGCGTTTTTCCCTCCATTGGGCCAATTGCCTGGGACTTTGCGACCAGGGCCCGGCCATGCTGGTTAATGATTATGTGTTTACACAGGTAACCAGCGAGAAGGTTTACGATATTCTTGAGTGCTGCCGCCGAAGTTTTGGCGTTTTTTCTGTTGAGGGAGACACTAAAATTAAATGTTTTTCCACCATTCAAACAAATATAAAGAGAGATAATCAAAAAAGAGTTTTTTCCAGCCTGGAATCAAATCAGGGACTGGAAAAAGCTTTCAAGTTAGGACCAGAAAAAACTATTGAAAAAATAAAAGAATCCGGGCTGAAAGGGCGGGGCGGAGCGGGATTTCCTACCGGCCTAAAATGGGATTTTGCCGCCCAAGCCGGAGATACGGAAAAATATGTTATTTGTAATGCGGACGAGGGCGAGCCAGGCACTTTTAAAGATCGTATCCTTCTCTCGGATTATACTAATCTGGTAATTGAGGGAATGATTATTGCCGGCTATGCAATTGGCGCCAGCCACGGAATTATCTACCTGAGAGGAGAGTATTCTTATTTACTCCCCATTATCCAAGGCATTCTGAATAAGCGCCGGGAATTGGGATTTCTGGGGAATTTCATCAAAGGTGGAGATAAATTCGGATTTAATATTGAAATACGTCTCGGTTCCGGAGCATATGTTTGCGGTGAGGAAACCGCCTTGATTGAATCACTGGAAGGGCAGAGAGGTGAACCCCGAAACCGGCCGCCGTTTCCGGTTATTAGTGGCTTTAATGGACATCCCACTATTGTTAACAATGTTGAGACCTTTGCCATGGTTGCGCATATTCTGGACAAAGGACCTGAGTGGTTTAAACAGGATGGTACAGAGAAATCCACTGGGACCAAGATTTTTTCCGTTTCCGGTGATTGCTTACGGTCCGGAATATATGAATTGCCTTGGGGAATTACTATCACTGAATTATTGAAAATTGTAGGAGGCGAGGATGCCAAAGCAGTGCAAATCGGCGGTGCTTCCGGCCGTTGCGTCCCGCGGTCGCAATTTGGGCACACTATCGCCTATGAAGATATTCCTACTGGTGGTTCAACTATTGTCTTTGGTCCGGAGACCGATATGATCAATGTGATGGAGAATTTTCTCAAGTTTTTCAAGGAGGAATCCTGCGGACAGTGCACCCCCTGCCGAATCGGCAATGGTAAATTATTAGAAGGCGCTAGAATGCTGCAGGATGGTGTATGTTCCATTAAATATTTACGGGAGTTGCAAGGACTGGGAAAAACCATGCAAATTGCGAGTAAATGCGGGCTGGGTCAGACATCACCCAATGCATTTTTAAGCATTACTGAGCATTTCACCAATGAAATTCTTGGAAAAACCAGGAGGACCAAATGAGTCAGGAATTATTCAGTCAGGAAAAGCCGTTTTCACAAAGCACGACCAGGTCCCCCATCAGCCAGCGCGCACAGGATATCGAGCAAAATGGGAGTGAAATATCAGTTACTATTGATGAATATTCTTTAAAAGTCCGTAGGGGAATTACAATTCTTCAGGCAGCTAAACAAGCAAATGTCCGCATTCCCACTCTTTGTAATCATGATGATTTATGCATTGCGGGTGTCTGTCGTATCTGCGTGGTCGAAGTGGAAGGGCAGCAGACACTGCAAACTGCCTGTTCTTATCCCATTACCGAGCCTATTAAAATACAGACCTCTTCACCCCAAGTCCGGCGTGCCCGAAGGCATATTCTGGATCTTATGCTTTCAGAGCACTATGGAGAGTGCTACTCCTGCATACGTAATAATAATTGCGAACTGCAGGCCCTGGCCAAAGAGTATGGGGTTGATTTTTACCGGTTCGGTCATGTCAGTAATCCAAAGCTGGAGGTTGACCGTTCCTCTTACTCCGTAGTGCGGGATATGAATAAATGCATTCTCTGTCGCCGGTGTGTTAGAACTTGCATAGATTTGCAGGAAGTGGGCGTTCTGGAGGCGATCAATCGCGGTGATGAAACCCGGATAACCACGTTTATGGATAAACCCCTGGCGGATGTGATATGTATCAATTGCGGCCAATGCATTAACCGCTGTCCTACCGGCGCTCTGCGAGCCAATGATTCTTCGGATGAAATATGGGCGGCTATAGATGATCCACTCAAACATGTAATTATCCAGACAGCACCCAGTCCCCGGGCTGCTATTGGAGAGGAGTTCGGACTGCCGCCAGGGACATCCGTAACCCGGCAGATGAATACTGCTCTGCGACGCTGCGGGTTTGATAAGATATTTGATACTAATTTTACTGCGGATTTAACCATTATTGAAGAGGGAACAGAGTTATTATTAAGATTAAAAAAAGCCTTAGTGGATAAAGATTCGAGTATTGCCTTTCCCCAATTTACATCCTGTTCTCCCGGCTGGGTTAAATACATTGAGCATTTTTACCCCGAATATCTTCAAAATGTGAGCTCAGCCAAAAGTCCCCAGCAAATGTTCGGGGCAGTAATGAAAACCTATTACGCTCAAAAACATAATATTAATCCTGCCAGTATTGTCACGGTTGCCTTGATGCCATGTTCAGCCAAGAAATTTGAATGTAACCGTCCAGAAATGAATGCCTCCGGTCTAAAGGATATTGATTACGGTATAACTACCCGGGAGATGGCTCAAATGATAAAAGAGGCGGGTATTGATTTGCCTGCTCTGCCTAAATCCGGATTTGATGAACCATTTGGCGAAGCTTCGGGTGCGGGTCTGATTTTCGGCGCTACCGGAGGTGTGATGGAGGCAGCTCTTCGTACAGTGGTTGAAATAGTTACCGGATTGAAGGCTGAGGAAGTCTGGGATAATCTTCGGGTTGAACCGGTACGGGGATTCGAAGGCGTAAAATATATGGAATTGAAAATACCTAAAATAGGCCCGGTTCCGGAATTGCTTAAGAATCTAAATATTCCCAACTGGGACTTTTTAGAAGGCGTGACCTTAAAAGTTGCTGTGGCCCATGGAACAGCCAATGCCCATATGGTTATGGAAGATATTAAATCCGGCGGTAAATTCTCCGAATGTCATTTTATTGAGTTTATGGCGTGTCCGGGTGGATGCTTAGGAGGAGGCGGGCAGCCCATACCCACCTCTTCAGAAATACGAGCAGCACGGGCTAAGGCTATTTATGCAGAGGATGAATCGCTGGAAATACGTAAATCACATGAGAACCCACACATAACCCAAATTTATAAGGAATTTCTTACAGATGGTCCATGTAGTGAAAAAAGCCATAAACTTTTGCATACTCATTATACCAATCGGGGTAAGGCGATAGTTTGATGGTAGGGACGTATTTCAGTCTGGATTCTGCTGCAAAACCCTCTCAGAAGTCATTGCGAGCGACCGAAGGGAGCGCGGCAATCTGATTTTATCTTTATAAAATTGAGATTGCTTCGTCGCTGCCGCTCCTCGCAAAGACAGCAAAACGGGTTTTGCAGCAGAATCAGTCTGTGATGATATTTTGGTTTAGAATATATCAGTCCCTTAAGGCATTACATGCAGTCGAGACGACGCATGCATTATCCCGGTGCGTCTCCTATGGTGGTATATTAATGTTTCATAATTTGAATATTTATGAACTTGAGAATTGGCTCAGACAAGAATCTCCTGACGAACTGCTTCCTCTCTGGCATAATGCCAATCTAATCAGGGATCAATATGTCGGTAATGAAGTCCACTTCAGAGGATTAATTGAAATATCAAATTATTGTAACCGGCAATGTTTATATTGTGGTATACGCGGAGAGAGAAAAGATATCCATCGTTACAGAATGTCTGATGAAGAAATTCTTGAGTGTGTTGATAAAGCTAAAAACTATGATTATGGAACTATTGTTATTCAGGGCGGAGAAGATCCCGGCATATCACCTAAGCGTATTTCTGAACTTGTCAAACGAATAAAAAGCGAAACCGATATGGCGGTTACCTTGTCGCTTGGTGAGCAGCCTGAAATGGTTTTTCGTTTATGGCGTAAATCCGGGGCTGACCGTTACTTGCTAAAAATTGAAACGACTGATACTAATTTACTCAAATCAATTCATCCGGGAGAGCCCTATGGCTCCAGGATGGAATGCCTCTATCATTTGCAGGATTTAGGTTATGAAATCGGATCTGGCGTAATGATTGGCATTCCTGGACAGACGCACTCAGTTTTATCTCAGGATCTGGAATGGTTCCGTAAAATTAACCTTGATATGATAGGAATTGGTCCATATTTGCCCCACCCTGACACTCCTTTAGGTCAAGCTTGTGGTATTAATATTGAAGATCAAGTTCCAAATACAGAACTAATGACTAATAAGACCATAGCATTGGCTCGTATTCTATGTCCGGAGGTAAATATTCCCGCTACTACTGCTTTGACTGTTTTAAATCCTAAAAAAGGCCGGGAACGTGTGCTTTCACATGGCGCAAATGTAGTTATGCCCAATCTAACACCCCTGGAATACCGCATTTTGTACGATATTTATCCTAAAAATTTCAACAATCAGGTAATGGATAAAAACAGCCCGGAATATCTTGGAGAGATGGTTAATAGGTTGGGTAGACCTATGGGAAAAGGACAGGGGGGACGTGAAAAAAGACGGATGAAGTATTGTGGGTAATTCCTTATATTCTAATGTTTTCGTGTGCCATCTCATAAAATACTCGAAGCGGTTATTTCAGGCGGGATAAATAAATATTATGTCAGCCCATAAACAATATATGCAGCTTGCCATAAATAAGGCTCAACAGGGGATAAAGAAAGGCCAAACTCCTTTTGGTGCCTGCTTAGTTAAAACTAATACAGTTGTTGTGTGTACACATAATATGGTTTGGCAAAATACGGACATTACTGCTCACGCTGAGATCATAGCTATCCGAAAAGCTTGCCTTAAGCTAAAAACCATTGATTTATCCGGGTTGATTCTATATTCTACCTGTGAACCGTGTCCCATGTGTTTCAGTGCCTGCCATTGGGCAGGAATACCTAAAATTGTTTATGGCACTGGGATTAAAGATGCCGAAAAATATGGTTTTAATGAACTTGAAATTTCAAATAATCGTCTTAAAAGCATGGCAAATCTGCGATTAGAAATAATCGGAGGGGTTATGCACAAGGCAAACCTGGGATTATTTGAATTTTGGTTAAAACAGAAACATCCAAAAGCATATTAGAGGAATAATTATCCGAATGATTTTGATTGTATAGGGGCGGGCCTCTGGATTCCCGCTAAAGACATGCAGGAATCACACAATTAGAGAACTAAACTTTTCCATAATATAGTTACTAATTGGACAGTAATGATATTGAGAGGTTATTTCCATGCAAGATACTCCCAAAGGGATGCGGTTACATATTGGTATTTTTGGCCGGCGTAATACCGGTAAATCCTCCCTTTTGAATTCTATCATTGGACAGGATGTAGCTATTGTATCACCAACTCCCGGCACCACTACGGATGTGGTTAATAAACCCTTTGAAATGAAGCCTTTGGGACCGATATTATTCCTGGATACTGCGGGGTTGGATGATTTTGGAGAACTGGGTGAGAAACGGGCAGCGAAAAGCCGGGTGGTTCTGGATCGGACGGAACTGGCTTTTATCGTTACGGAAGGCCTATGGGAGAGGTACGAACAGGCACTGGCACAGGAATTGAAAAAACGCGGCGTTCCTTCCATTGCGGTTTTTAATAAATCTGATTTAGGGTCACCAGATACAGAGGCCATAGCACAGGCATCCGACATGGTAAGTGGGGTGGTGCGAATTTCCGCGCTAAAGCGTACTGGTTTGGAAAATTTGCGAGAGGCTTTGGTCCGATGTGCTCCCATAGAATTTATGGATCATCAGACCATACTTGCCGGTCTAGTTGGTCCCGGGGACATGGTGGTACTGGTAGTGCCAATTGATCTAGAGGCTCCCAAGGGACGATTGATTTTGCCTCAAGTCCAGGTAATCAGGGAGATCCTGGATTGCGACGCCCGGGCGGTCGTGGTCAAGGAACGGGAATTGCCGGATACCCTGGAAAGCTTTAAAACCCAGCCGCAGCTTGTAATAACGGATTCACAGGCTATCCTAAAAGTTGCGGCTGATGTTCCTTCTCATATTCGCTTGACCAGTTTTTCCATTCTTTATGCCCGTTGGAAAGGGGATTTGGATACCCTGATCCACGGCGCTTTAGCCGTGGATTCGCTCCATTCCGGTGATAAAATATTGATTCTGGAAGCCTGTTCCCATCATCCGATTGCGGATGATATCGGCCGGGTTAAAATTCCCCGTTGGCTCAAGCAATACATTGGTAGCGACCTGATTTTTGATTACTTATGCGGACATGATTTGCCCTCTAATTTCAAGGAGTATAATTTAATTATTCTCTGCGGTTCATGCGTGACTAACCGCCGCGAGGTTTTAACGCGAATATTGCGGGCCCGGGAAGCGGGAATTCCTGTCACCAATTATGGATTAGTTATTGCTAAATCCCTGGGTGTTTTAGAACGAAGCCTGTCTCCATTTCCCGGCTGGGGTGAATGATGGGAATAAACCAAATAGCGCATCGTGCGGGTATACAGCAAAAAATAAGAAACAGACTGTGTTTTCTATCTGGTTTAATAAATCAAAATATGATAGAATTTTAAATTATGAATTATTTACGTTTTACCAACATACGAGTCATAAAAGCAGCTATAATCGGTTTCGCGTTTGTTCTGCTGGCAGGCGGTCTGGTGATCTTGATGTTTAGTAATAACATGACGTTATGGATCGCTATGGTAACGGCGGCTCTGACAGCCGGGATAGTCGCGGGGTGGACATATTATACAATAGTCAACCAGATGCGGGAGGAGAGTTTGGAATTAATAAAGCAGGCACTGGCTGACGAACAACCGGATGCCACGCATAATTTAGACGATTTTTTAGCAGCCTGGTATATGGAAGTACATGAAACTCTGGATGCCCATAAGATGTCTGATTCCTCAAGCAAAAACGATAATTTATTAATGAAAAATTTAGCCGAACTTGAATCCCTGGGAAAAAAGGAAAGCAACCATGCTCATGAGTATGCCTGGAAATTAAATCAGCTGACCGAGCATATTAATCATACGATTGAACAAATTGCTAAAATCATTACGGTTAATAAATCGCTTATTAGTTCCACTAATGAGATGGTTGTATCCGCCGAACAAATATCCCAGGAAGTAAAAAAAGCCAGTGACACGGCGGGTTGGGGCATTAAAACAGTTGGACAAGAAATTCGCTCTATGAGTGAATTGAAATTAACCGTTGGTTCCTCAGCGGAGACTATCAAGGAACTCCACGAGATGGCCCGGCGCATAGGTCAATTTGTTGTTACTATTGCCGGCATAAGCCGCCGGACCAAGCTGCTGGCATTGAATGCCGGTATCGAGGCTGCGCGGGCAGGCGAAGCCGGCCGGGGATTTGCCGTGGTAGCGGCCGAAATACGTGTCCTTTCCGAATCTTCCCGTGACGCCACAGAAAAGATTTCCAATATAATCAGTGATATAAATAAACGGACCGAGCATGTAATAGAGGTTTTACAAAATACCAGCAAGCTGGAAAAAAATATTAAAGTGGTTTATACCGTAGGCGATACTTTTATGAGTATTGTAAAAGAAATCAAGCTTGTCGAAACCGTAGTGTCCCAGGTTTCCCAGATCACCAACGATTCAAGCCGCGACATTCAATTAATGGCCAAGTTATTGGAGAAATTTAAGGAAGTGCAGAGTCAGGGGAAAGTTTTATTGCCGGAGTTGAAAGAGGATATGGTTAGAAAAAATGAATCCTGGAAAAAGATGGATGGGATTTGCGGACAAATAACCGAAACGCATGGCGGAAAAGTCTGATATTTCCTCTGGATGATTATTAAGGGAGGCTTGGCATGAACGAAATTAAGATCGAAGTTGAAATGATCAGTCCGGCTAAAGACATAGCCTTAATCCGGATACAGGGACATATTGATACCTATACTTCGAACAGGTTTGGCAAGGTTATGGAGGAAATAATCTCCAACAATCATTTTAAAATTATAATAGATCTTGAAAAAGTGGAGTATATCAGCAGTGCCGGATGGGGGATTTGTGTTGGCGAGATTCGGAATGTTCAAAATAACAAGGGCGATATAAAACTGACCGGCATGACTCCCGAGGTGGAAGAAGTATATAAATTACTTGAATTCCACACGATTATTCGAGCCTATGACACGGTTGATGATGCTGGCAGGGATTTTAAATAAAGTGGAAGATTCAGAAAAAAATCCGGGTTTGATCAGAATCCCGGTGGGAATGTTGCAGACCAACTGCTACATTTTTTGGGACCGTTTGAGCCGGGAAGCAATTATAATTGATCCCGGTGACGAGCCCGAAAACATTCTGGAATTCATTATCCGCGAAAAATTAAACCTAATTGGTATAGTGAATACTCATGGGCATGCCGACCATATCGGGGCCAACCACGACATTAGGAGCCGGACTTCCGCCCCCTTGTCTATCCACCCGGCTGACCGTGAAATGTTGACCGATCCCCGCAAAAATATGTCGCTAAACTTTGGTCTGACCATAGTCTCTCCGCCAGCTGATTCCATGCTGTTGGAGGGAGCCGCACTTTCCATTGGACCATGGAATTTAACGATTAGGGAAACTCCCGGCCACTCGCCGGGTTCGATCTGTTTGCTGGGAGAGGGAATGCTTTTTTCCGGAGACACGCTTTTTTCCGGTTCTATCGGTAGAACGGATATACCCGGAGGCGATTCCGAGCAGCTACTGGAAAGTATCCGGCGCCGGATTTTGCCCTTGCCCCCGGAAACCTTGGTTTTTCCGGGCCATGGCCCGTCAACTACGCTGGAAAAGGAAAAATCGCAAAATCCATTTTTAGTAAATGATTAGTTCCCTGAAAACGAAATCGAAAAAAGTTATTGCGAGGTATTGCAAGAAGAGTGGCAAGTATGTGTTGTTGGCAATGATGAAAATAAAATCATCCAATAGGCAAATATTTTTCTTATAGGGAGTATCCCATATGCCAACCAAGCATTTTTTGCTCGCGGTTCTCGTAGTATTAACCTCAGGGGATATGGGTTTTGCCCAATCCTCCGAGAACAATCCCGGGAACTTCCATGGCTTACAGGAAATACGTGAAGAACAGCCGGCTTTGCATTTCCATATGAAAAATATCCGCCGGTTTCACGAGACTGGTGTTTTCTTTCTCAAGCGCTATGCAACCTTGGAGGCCTTGATCACGGCCCTGGACCAGGGGGAAACCGAGAATCAGGCTTTTGGAATCGGCGCCGCTTCATTGATTCCCGGGACCGGCCAGATGATCAATGAAGACTACCTACAGGGCGGACTGCTGTTGTTTGCTACCGGGCTTTCCTTTGCGACTATACGGCAGTTGGAATATACTCGCCAGAGGCGCAAAGGCTGTGGGAGGCTGCTTCCCTGGTATTATTCCGCCCTGGCCGTGCGTAATGGCATTATGACTTATGCCATGCTGCAGGCTTCCCATGTCTATTTCCGGGATTATCATGACCGCACGGCTGCCATGTGGACAGGCGCGGCTTCAATATTACCCGGCGTGGGCCAGGCTATTAACGGTGACTGGTGGGAAGCCGGGGGACTGTTTATAACCTGGTCGCTGGCTTCCGTCTTTACCGCGCGGTTGGAGACGCAGATTTTTATCAATGACGATGAGGCTTATCTGGTAAACCACCAGGAAAAAATCCAATGGTCCATTGCATGGTTGCCAGGCGGCGGAATGGGTTTAAACTTAACAACGGTATGGTGATTATATGAGAAACAAACATACTATCAGGCTGTCTCCGCCTACGGTACGGTGAAAACATGTCCGGCTTGAGAATTCATTTATTACCGGAAAATGTCGCCAACCTGATAGCGGCCGGAGAAGTGGTTGAACGCCCGGCCTCGGTAGTTAAAGAACTGATCGAGAACGCGCTGGACGCGGGAGCAACACAAATAGAAATAGCGGCCGAGAACGCAGGTTTTTCGTATATACGCGTCACGGATGACGGACATGGTATGTTGCCAGAGGATGCGCGTCTGGCTTTTTCCCGTCATGCCACCAGTAAAATTTCCGGGGCCGAAGACTTAGAAAGAATCAAAACCCTGGGTTTTCGCGGAGAAGCCTTGCCTTCCATTGCCTCGGTTTCCCGGCTGGAATTGACAACCCGGCCGGATGGGAAGTCAGCTGGTTTCCGCCTCCGGATTGAAGGTGGAACCTCTAAATTCCAGGGTGAAATCGGTTGCTCAATCGGAACCTCCCTCATTATAAAAGATCTGTTTTTTAATACTCCAGCCCGGCGCAAATTCATGAAAAGCCGTAGTACGGAACAATCTCATTTAACCCAGATTGTAGAACTGGCCGCTGCCGCCAATTGCCCGGTCCGTTTTCGCCTGATACTTGACAAGCGGGAGATATTAAATTGTCCTAAGACGCAGGATTTAGAGGAACGCCTGGTCGCGCTCTATGGTAAATCACTACCTCAGCAACTGTATTCCGTGGAACGCGAGGCCGGTAATATCTGGATACGCGGCCTGATAGGCGGGCTGCATAGAACGCGCCCTAATCGCCAGGGAATGCGTTTTTTTATCAACCATCGACCAGTGGAGCATCGGGGCGTAGCCCATGCTGTTCTGCAAGCCTATCGTACCTTGATTCCGGAAGGCCGATTCCCATTCTGCTTTCTTTTTCTGAGTGTTCCGGAGGATAAGGTGGACGTTAATGTGCATCCTGCCAAGCGGGAAGTGAGATTCCAGGATGAACATGCTATTCATAATTTGGTGCAAACCGCTGTCAAGCACACTCTGCGTGAATCCGGCCTGTCCAGCGGCTCCGTCCTGGAACAGCCGGGTTCCGGGTTTGATCCGGTTTTCCGTCCAGTGCCCGAAGCCCGGTATACGCAGCCGCTTTCCTTGAATTGGTCCGGAGAACGGGTTAAAGAAACCTGCCACACCTATTTAGAAAATAATAATCCGGTTTCCGGGATACCGGATGAAGGTGAAGAAATCACTGAGGTTCGAGTTGTCGGACAAGTCGGCAAGACGTATATTGCGGCGCAGGACGCAGAAGGATTCTTTCTTATTGATCAGCATGCGGCCCATGAACGTATATTATACGACCTGTTATGTCAATGGCCTGAACGCCTGCCGCGCCAAATGCTTCTGCTGCCGATGACTTTTGAGGTTGCGCCTTCTCGTTCCAGCCTGCTTGACCAATTGCTGGATTTTTTTAATAAACTTGGCTTGGAAATCTCGCCTTTAGGCGGTAATACTTATATTATTCAAACTCAGCCGGAATTATTCGAAAAAGGCAACTTAGCGGCAATGATTATTGAAGTACTTGAACAAGTTGCGGAAAACGGCTGTCTGCCTGAACCAGCTGAGTTGCATGATCTGACCTTGAAAACCATGGCCTGTCACGCGGCCGTGAAGTCCGGCGAACGGCTTCAACCCGAAGCCATGCTCGGCCTGATCAACCGGCTTAAAAAGCACAATTGCATGCCAACCTGTCCCCATGGCCGGCCCTATATTTTCCGGCTTACCTGGAAAGAGCTGGACAAAATTTTCAAACGGACTTGAAGGTAGGCGCCTGTCGGACTTAGGCAGAAAAGCTGGGAAGTTTTGTTGGTCGACTCACCTCATCCCATGTAATCTGAAAACCTACACCACATCTCGGACTGTGAACGGGATCTAGTGCTCTCGATGCGAGGAGGAGGATATGAAACGGAAGAAGGCAAGCAAGCGGTACACCAAGCATGCCTCTAACGGAACATCAGGAAGAGAGTCGGTAATGAAAAAGATGGAGTGGTATTCAGCCCGGCTCGCTGAGCTCTTCGCAAGGTTAAGCAAACTGCCCAGGCGGGAGTCGCTTGGACCGGACGCCGCCACAAAGGTGGCTGGTCAGGCCGCGGAAATCTGGCGGGAAATCCGGCATCTGTCCCATGAAATGAATGACCTGCGCGAGCGCACCGGACACTGGTTCCCAAGAGAGAAAGGAAATCTCGAAAGAGAGGCCGAGGAAGAGAAGCTGCAGCTCCGTCAGCGCCTCGGCCGACTAGCGGACGCGCAGGTTACGCTCGTCGATGAATGGAACGCCAATCCAAATAAGGCAAAAAGGCAGGTGTTTGAGAAGGAATATCAACGCCTCGCTAAGGAGTACTCAGAGGTACACACTGAACTTCAGCACCTGCGGGATCGCGAAGATTTAAGGCAATAGACTCGGCCGCCGGCCCAAGATGTTACGCCGAACCCCGGCCTGCCTTGGATGGTTTAGTCCAGGGGCTGAAAGCATGCCGGGATGACATATTAATAGAATTTCTGAGACACGACACTAGAGGCTTGAGCAATTAGTCCGAAATTCAAGTATTCCACTCCCTTTTTGGAGATTGTCCATGAACATGATAATTATGGCCGGCCCGACCGCGGCGGGTAAAACCGCTCTGGCGATTAAGTTGGCTGAAAGCTTAAATGGCGAAATCATTTCAGCTGATTCACGGCAGATATACCAGGGGCTGGATATTGGAACCGGCAAACCTGATTCTAGACAATTAAAATGTGTTAGGCATCATCTTGTTTCCGCGGTATCTCCTGAAAAGAGCGTTTCAGCCGGTGATTTTTCCCGCATGGCCGAAAAAGCCTATCAAGAGATAACCAACCGTGGAAAAATATGTCTGATGGTGGGAGGAACCGGATTATGGATTCGGGCTTTTATGGATGGTTTAACCCCGGCTCCGCCCGCTGATCCGGAAGTACGCGCTATATTGACGGAAAAAGCTGTTCAGCATGGCAAGCAGGCTTTATATCAAGATCTAAAGCAGGCTGACCCGGCGACGGCCGCGTGTCTGCACCCCTCTGACCAGATGCGCATTATCCGCGCGCTTGAGATATTTATACTGACCGGTGAGCGTCCTTCCGAGAGAAAACGCGGTATTTCAGCTGTTGTCAGCCGGCCGGCGTGTTGGCTGGGAATTATCCGGCCGCGTGAGGAACTATACGCCCGGGCTGAGCAGCGTATTGACTCCTGGATTGCAGCCGGCTGGCTGGAAGAGATTGACCGGCTTTTGAAACAAGGTGTGCCGGCCGAGGCGCCGGCCATGCAGGCAATAGGATATTCTCATTGGGTCAAACATTTGAGCGGAATTTACTCTTACAACCAGGCGGTAGACCTTATCAAGCGCGATTCCCGGCGCTATATCAAGCGGCAATTGACCTGGTTCAAAGCGGAAAAGCGAATGACCTGGGTGGATGTTTCAAAGCACGAGAAGGAAACCATGCAGGAAATAAAATGTATTGTTTTTTCTGGAACCGGTGTATAGTTTTCTCCATTGGAGGCTTAAAATGCAGAGACTTAAAGGCCAGCGCTTTAAGCGCGCTTTGGCTGCGGGCATCAAATGGTTTTCGCATTACCGGAAGCAGGTGGACAAGATAAATGTTTTCCCGGTCTCGGACGCGGATACCGGAAAAAACATGTACGCGGCTTTTCAGGCCGCACTTAAGGAAGTCCAGACCATCCACAGCAACAGCGCGGCGGAAATCGCCCAAGCTGCCGCCCGGGGTGCCTTGATGGGAGGACGCGGCTGTTCCGGAATGATTTTATCCGGGTTTTTTTCCGGATTTGCCGAGGCAGTAGGCGATCAGGAGACCCTTAGCGCCCATGATCTGGCTCGGGCATTTCAGATTGGCAGTCAACGCGCGAGGGAAAGGGTGGAACATCCGCAAGAGGGAACCATTCTATCCGTAGGGGATCAAGCCGCGCTGGATGCCACCGCCGAGGCCCAGGTTTCCCAAGGTCTTTTCCAGGTACTGGAATCCGCCTGGCAGGGCGCTGCCAAAGCCCTGGCCAGAACCAGCCAACAGCTGAAAGTTCTGGATGAAAACCAGGTAGTGGATGCCGGTGGTCTGGGACTGGTTTATTTTTTTGAAGGGTTGGTGCGTTATAGCCGCCGCCAATCAGTAGCTTTATCCGCGGTCGGCATCTCATCCACAACCATAACGGAACCAACCGGTCCGCTTTCGGAACTTCCCATCACACCCTTTAAATTCTGCGTGGAATTCGTTCTAACCGGGGAAAAAGCCGGTGCCCAAAGCATCCGGAACGCACTTCAGCCAGTGGGCGAACATATCATGGTGGCCTCGGCAGCCGGATCGGTTTTTAAAGTCCATGTTCATGCCCGGGATCCGGAAGCAGTCTTTGCGAAGGTTTCCGCCTTGGGCCGGATCACCTGGAAAAAAGTGGATGATATGGAAAAACAGCACCAGGATTCCCTGGGTCTAAAATCCTCTGCCCTGAAGGACGGAGAATTTGATCCGAGATGAAAGCCGCCTTGAAAGGTGGGGAATTCGCGGTGACATATAAAAAGGAGATTTCCTGATGGAGCGTATTGCCGTGGTAACAGACAGCACCTGTGATCTACCCGGATCGGTTTTGCAGGAGCAGGGAATTTATATGATCCCCCTGAGTGTTTTATTTGGAGACGATGAATATCAGGACGGAATTGATTTGTCTCCGGAACAGTTTTATGCCAAGCTGGCCAAGGCTTCCGAACCGCCCACCACCTCACAGCCCTCGGCTGGAAGATTTGCTGCGCTTTTCCAGGAACTCGAAAAAAAAGGCGTTACTCATGTTATCTGCCTGCACATCAGCTGCAAGCTTTCCGGGACGCAAAACTCCGCTGCCATAGCCGCAAAAATGGTCCCTGGCGTGAAGATCACTGTTGTGGATTCCCGCAGCACGAGTTATGGCCTGGGTCTTTTAGTTCTGTATGCAAATAAGCTGGTCAAAGACGGTATGGGTTTTGATGAAATTATTTCCCGGCTGGAGGCCAAAATTCCGGAAACCGCTATTTATTTTGCCGTGGACAGCCTGGATTCATTGCAACGCGGCGGCCGTATCGGTAAAGCCAGCGCTTTTATCGGCAAGGCCCTGGGCATTAGGCCGCTGATGGTCTTAAACGGCCGTAGCGGGGAAATCGAGGTGGTTAAAAAAGTCCGTTCCCTCGAAGCCGCGACCTCCAGTATGGTTGAATTGGCGCAGGCCCATGTACGCCAATACGGCCTTACCTTAGGCATTGCCGTGATTCATTCAGCGATTCCGGAACGGATGCACAATCTGCTTGCCGCCTTACGCGCTACGGGCATGGATTATAAGCATATTATGACCGGGTCAATCGGAGCGGTTATTGGAACGCATTTAGGCCCGGACGGTTGGGCTGTGGCATTGTGCTGACAAAATGCATAAACTGTTGAGTAAAAAAGGCCGCAACGTAAAACGTTGCGGCCTGTAAAATCCGTAAAATATTAAGTTGAGTTAGAAACTCATTCCCAAGTTCAGACCCAAACCAGGCAGTATGCCGCTATAGCTCAATTCTTCATCTCCTATAGAGAGCGTACCGGACCTGTAATAAATGCCCAAGGATAAACCTAAGGCAAAGGCAGTTTCATCACCGAAAAGCCATTGATAGCCGAATTCAGCGCCACCGATAAAAGTCATTGTTGTGATGTTGTCGTCATCATATCCAGCGGTTACACTATTGATTTTGACCAGAGGACCGATCCAGACGCCTTCAGGCGCAGTGCCTTTACCGGGATATAAACGATAACCAAGTCCGCCACCCATAGAGGTGAGATTCCAGTCTTCCATACTATAGCTGGCGAATTCACCTTGGATGACTAAAGCACCGTTTGGAGACAAAGCAGTTTCATACTGTAAAGCATAGGTGCCGAACATAGCCTGGAAAACATTTATGGTAATAGCAGTGCTTGGTGCTGCTGAAACAGTGGAATTTAAGCCTAAAGGAAGAGCACAAACAAGAACAGCCAGAAATCGTTTAATATGTTTAGTCATGTTTTTAAATTTCCTCCTTGAGAATGTTAATACTAAAACATAAACATACAGCTATTTGCCACCTCCTCTGCCTAAAACTAGTCACTTGCTCGCTTGCTAGAGTTTAGTAACGGTATAACCAGTTAAATTCTTTAAAAAAAGTAGTACGTTATATATATGGAAAATCAATAAAAATAAGAGCAGGACAAAACCATCCCCTGGACTAAACCATCCAGGACAGGCAAAAAGGGGGATTTGCACCATGTTGGACAGGGAGACGTTGACAGTCCTTACTCTTCTTTCAACACGGCCGCAATGTGTGCGGCCAGGGCTGTAATAGCCTTGGGGGCGATATATGCAGTGTTGGTTGTTGGGGAGACACCGGATGTCTTTTTATCCTCCCGAGCGCGCAGGCTGAATATCTCATCCGCCAGATTAATAGCGGCCAGGATGCTGATTTTAAGGGGAATATTTAGATTTGTAGTCTGAGCGATCTCTTTCATTTTACTATCCACATAACGGGCCAGGTCCTGGATGTATTGCTCATCCGCTGCTCCCCGAATGGTGTATTCATTCCCGAAAATATTTACTTTTACGATATGGCGATCTTCACTCACTTTTTTGCTCCATTACCTGAATCTGTGCCTTCTCCAGCTCATCCGTGATTTTCATAATAGAAGCAATAACTTTTTTTCGCTCACGGCGCAATTTGTCCAGCTCCCGGGCTTTGGATTGTGTTGCCATAACCAGAGAGCGATCATCACGCATTGGCATACCTTCCAACTCGGAAGCACGTATACGCCACCGCTTGGATTCATCCCGGGCGATGCGTAAGTCAGTGATTAACTGATTGACCAGCTGAACCAGCTGGGTCCAGTTCTCAGTTGACATTGAATTATCTACCTTTATCTTTCTCTAGTGTTGAGACATGACACTAGCGCTGCCGGGCGCCGAATTTTTCGCGCAACCGGTTCAGTATTTCAGACTGAAGTTTTTTTACTTCCTCTTCCTGCAATGTCCGATTATGGTCTTGGAAAGTAAGCGAAAAAGCCAGGCTCTTGGTTCCTGGCGGCATGCCTTCACCCTGGTATAAATCAAAAGGTATCACTTGCGTTAGCAGGTCATCGCCCAGAGAGTGAATAACCTTAATAACCTCTCCGGCTTGAATGTCCTCGGAAACAGCAAGGGAAATATCACGTACCAAAGCCGGAAAACGGGAAAACGGCTTAACCTCGGGCTGCCGAATCCAGTATTGGCGAAGTATTCCCAGATCGAGTTCGGCCGCTAAAACCGCTCCTTTAAATTTATAACTTTCCAGGCTTTCCGGATGCAGCGAACCGGCCCAACCCAGGTCCTGGTGGTCGGAAGTTTTTAAAACAAAGGATATTTGTGGATGCAGAAAGGGGATATCAGATGATTCACCCCTGATTCCCGATCCTGTTGTAAGATGCAGACGCTAAAAAAGACCTTCCAGAATTCCCTTTAAATCGTAAAAATCGGATTCCGGACGCTTTTTACCCTGTTGCCAATGCATGGGATTCCGTGGTCCGGTTAGTACTATCCCCAGGTATTTAGGCTCTTGGGGAAGTTCTTCCAGTGCACGAGGAATGTAAACCGCTCCGGTTTCAAAAAGCTGGATTCGTTCCCGGCCCCGGCGTTGATTATATGACAGGACATTGAGCAACCCCGGCAAAAGGGAAGTCCGCAACAACGAGGACTCAAGATTAAGAGGATTTTTCAGGGTTACGGCGGAACGCCATACGTGGTTGTCGGGCAAACGCAAGCGCTTGAAATGGTGGGGATCAAGAAAACTGTAGTTCAGAGTTTCGGTAAGACCAATACCGGCGACTAAATTTCTGCAGGTATACATAAACTCTCTCTCTGGAGCAGGTTTTGGAGAAGCCAAGGGAGCCAAGGGAGCCTGGGAAATAATTTTATCGTAGCCTATGATCTCGGCGATCTCTTCAATCAAATCCTCTTCCAGGGATACGTCAGGCCGAAAACCGGGAACCCCGACAGTATAGGAATCCGCACTTTCGCCGGGCTCGATTTTAAACCCCAGACGGGATAAGGCGCTTAAAGCCTGGCTGTGGTCCAGCCTCATTCCAAGTACTTTTTCAGCCCGGGAGAGACGCAGTGAAATTATAGGAGTTTCCAAGGGATGAGGATATTGATTGACTATACCTTTTAATACTGTTCCACCCGCAATCTCCGCTATCATACGGGCGGCGCGATTAAGAGCCAGAAGCAATCCTGCGTCAGGATCCACTCCTCGCTCAAAACGGTAGGCGGACTCTGACTGGCAGCCGGTTTCCTGTATGGTAGAGCGAACAGCGGCCGGCTTAAACCAAGCTGCTTCCAATAACACATTCACTGTTTTATCTGTTACTTCTGTATCCTGGCCTCCCATCACACCGGCCAGGGCCACCGGCCTGTTAGCATCCGCAATCACCAACTCGTTTCCGGAGAGCCGGTGTTGGCAGCCATCAATGGTCGTTATGGTTTCTTCTTTCCGGGCCAGGCGCACTTTTATGACTGGACCGGATAATCGATCAAGGTCAAAAGCATGAAGCGGGTGCCCAATTTCCATTAGGATATAGTTAGTAATATCAACCACATTATTGAGTGGGTGAATACCTACTCTTTCCAGCCTTTGTTGCATCCACTCAGGCGAAGGACCTATCTTAACGCCCTGGATTACCCGGGCACAATAACGGCGGCATTCTTCTCTGGCTTCAATATCAATCTTGACCACAGCGCTACTATCAGGACTTGATTCAGTCAGGGAAGATTCAGGCACTTTAAGTGGACGGTCAAGCACAGCTGAGACATGCCTGGCAACTCCCAGATGGGAAAGGCAATCAGAACGGTTGGGTGTGATTTCTATTTCAAACAAAGTATCATTTCTACTGCTTAATATTTCTGCCACTGGCTGTCCCAGAGGCGTATCTACTGGAAAATGCATTATCCCGTCACACTCATCTGAAATTCCCAACTCACGCTCAGAACAAAGCATTCCACATGATTCCTCACCACGTATTTTTGTGCGTCTGATTTTCATTCCAGACGGAAGAAGTGCTCCCTCTAAAGCTATGGGTACGGTATCACCCACAGAAATATTTGAGGCGCCACAAACTACATGGAGTGTTTCTCCTGGTATTTCAACCTCGACAAGCTGAAGTTTATCCGCATTAGGATGGGGAAGAACCTGTTTTAAACGTCCAATAACAACCTTTTCCAAGACCAAAGTTTTATCTTCAAGATTAGATACTTCCAGGCCGGTCATAGTCAGGCGATGAGCTAATGCTTTAGGCGAAATATTATTCAAATCAACAAACTGGGACAACCAGGAAAGGGATATATTCATAGTTAATGCTCCTTTTAAATTCCCGCAATTTTTCCATAAAACTAGCAGTATGTCAAGGTGATTAGAGTGTAGAAATGAAATGAATAGTAATAGTATATCTCTATATATTCAAGGTATTTTCTTGATCTTCAAGGATTACTTTAAGTCCCTACATCAAATATGGAAAGCGAATTACTTAGATATTGTCTGCAGAATGGCAGTAAAGCTGGATTTATTTAATAGGCAGAAAATGTCAAATTAATGCTTTGCCTCTATATGAATTTTATGTTATGTATAATCGTTATGGGCATCAATAAGCTTATTCCAGACCATCCCAATCAAGGTAAAATCCTTTTCCATGCTGGGGACCAGAACCCGGTTTTTTGAGCCCACTGGCTGGAACAATTTCTGGTGTGTTGAGAACTTTGCTGGGAATATGGATTGATAGGTATTATAAAAATTCTTATTCATAGCCCCATGTTTATACTAATTGGCGTAATGATTAGCTGCCTCCTATCCTGGAACTGCATGAATTAAAGAGTGTAAAGCTGTCAGAAAGGATTGTGAAGAAAATGGCAATGACCTTTCCTGAACCATTAATTTTTATCCTTGCCTTATTGGCAGGACTTGGAATTGGAGCTTTTTTCTTTGGAGGACTATGGTGGACTGTAACTAAAAGTATTTCAGCCAAAAAACCAACAAGTCTTCTTTTGTTTAGTTTTATTATCAGAATCGCAGTATCATTACCTGCCATATATTTTGTAGCTGCGAATAATTTTGCGCGTTTAATAATATGTCTGACCGGATTTTTTGTGGCAAGGATAATAATAGTGGGAATTGCCAAAAGGCGTAATGTAAAAATGTAATATCTTAGTTGTAATTTTTAGTAGGATGAACTTCTATATTTATATTTTGGTAAGGAAAGTGCAAGGACAGTACCAATATTCAGTATTGCTGAGAAGGGAATTGGCCGATATTTAAAGAATTTTCTTCAGCCAACTTCATTTAGCTCTAGTTCAAATGCATCATGATTATTAGAAGTACTTTTAATGCTTGAATTACTGTGTGTCAAAAGATAGAAACTGCTATCCAGAAGATGTTATATCCAGGGATATCCGCCAATATGTAGCTTTATACCGAAGAGCATAAGATATTATGTGCTATTTCTCTTTCTTCTATGGAGGCACTGTACTAGTCAATAGTGCAGTAAATGCATACAAGTCTTTTGCACGATTTTGGATTCCAGGCTTGATGACAAATCATACCGAAAAATTGAACACAGACAGTGTATTTGAGCGTCGTGTCTCAAGCAACCAGCCCATTCCGTAATTGAACAAATAGCTGTGCTGTTGACTCTTTCCAAGGGATTATTTGATGATATTTCCCTAGATAATATGGGCCAAGCCAAAAAAGCCATTCGAAAATTTACTTATCATACCATAGAATTGGAACTAATTGCTTATCTACAGACCGCTCAGCAACCTTACGCCGCTAAGCGTAAATCAAAAACTAGTATTGTATGTTTGGTGGTCTTTGGTTTCGACTGGGCAATTTAATGATTCCCTGACAGATTTTGTAATTCAGAAACTAAACAGTAGTCCCTTTCACTTTACGTGTTGACTCATAATAAAAGGTAACCGAAGGTGTGAATCGTTGACTCATTAGTGAGGTAACCGAGCAAGCTGTCTAATTTTAGCAATTTTAACATCAATTGCTTTTCTTAGGGCAAAAGGATCGTTGGCCGCAAAGAGA
>DAOVYW010000152.1 GCA_030635415.1 Candidatus Firestoneibacteriota bacterium | reverse complement strand
CCATCCCGTGAATCCAATCCTCCCACGATCCGGGAAGCGCCGAATTCTTTTATGGCTTTTTCCAAAAACTCCAGAGCCAGAGCATTAGTACCTATAATCACCCTTTTAACGCCTTTATCCAGCAACTCCTTTATCAATTCCAGATTCCGGACACCACCACCGAATTGAACTGGAATTTTAACGGCTTTCACAATTTGATAAACGTATTTTAAATTTTTAGGCACCCCGGTCAAAGCGCCATCCAAATCCACCACATGCAGGTATTGTGCCCCTTTGAGCTGCCAAAGTTTGGCCATGGAGGCCGGTTCTTTGGAATATACGGTCTCATCCCGTACGTCCCCCCGGATAAGCCTTACACAATGTCCTTTACGTAAATCAATCGCAGGATAAACCATCATAATTAATTACTCCTATCAGGCCAGCAGGCGCGCAAAATTTGAATAAATCTTAAGACCGAGAGTCTGGCTCTTTTCCGGATGAAATTGGGTCGCGCAGAGATTGCCGCGGCCCACTGCGGCGCTTACTTCCAATCCGTAATCAGTCGTAGCCAAGACCACATCCGAATCCGTGGGATCACAGTAAAAAGAATGAACAAAGTACATGTAGGCATGGTTCTTGATTCCACGTAAAAACGGACTGGGCCGCTTGATATTCAAACAGTTCCAACCCATATGCGGAACTTTTAACCGCTTGGGAAAAGGACGTACGATTCCCGGTATAATCCCCAACCCGGCATGCCGGCCGAATTCCAGCGACTCCTGGAAAAGCAATTGCATGCCCAAACAAACTCCCAGGAAAGGTTTACCGGAACCGGCCGCCTCCCGTAAAACCCTCACCAAGCCCTGACGCCGTAAATGCCTCATGGCCTGGCCAAAAGCGCCCACTCCGGGCAGGATAACCGCCCGCGCCCGGCGAATATCCTCGGCCCGGGTAACGATGCTTGATTCCAAACCAACAACAGCGCAGGCTTTACGCACGGAATGCAAATTTCCCATCCGGTAATCAACAATGGCAACCACTACAACGTCCCCTTGGTGCTGGGTATGCCTCTTTGTCTTGGCTCGCGGGCCAGAGCTTGGCGCAAAGCCCGCCCGCAGCCCTTGAACGCCGCCTCTACCAGGTGATGAGTATTTCCTCCTGCCTGCTGGGTTATATGCAGGGTCAGTCCCGCCGCCGTAGCAAAAGCCCGGAAAAACTCGAGAATTAATTCGGTGTCGAACTCACCCAGGCGCTTCTGGCGCAACCGCAAGTTAAACGCCAGATAAGGACGGCCTGAGATATCCAGGGCTACAGCCACCAGGGATTCATCCATCGGCAGTAAAGTCCAACCGTAGCGCTGAATCCCCTTTTTATCGCCCAGGGCTTTGACCAGAGCCTGGCCCATAGTGATACCAATGTCTTCCACCAGGTGGTGCTGATCCACCTCAATATCTCCCCGCGCCTTTATTTCCAGATCCAGCAATCCGTGTGCCGCCCAAAGCGTCAGCATATGTTCTAAAAAGGGAAGATTAATATCCAACTGGGAATATCCCGAACCATCCAGGTTGATTTTAACCTGTACCCTGGTCTCCTTGGTTTTTCTCTCTACCCGGACAAATCGCCTGGCTCCTCCCATGATTTCCACCTCTTTATAATATTCAAACCTCTATAAAATCTCCCTAAATCCCCATTTTTCAAAGGGAGACTTTCAGAACCCCCCTTTTCCCTGGACAAAACCATCCAGGACAGGCAAAAAGGGGGGCAAGGGGGGATTTTATGAATTTACAAAAGTTGAGTGACTAATTTTAATAATTGGTCGTTCTCTTCCGGTCGTCCTATAGTAATCCGCAAACAGTCATCCAATCCCTCCCTGGCGGAAAACCCGCGAACCGCAATCCCGTGCCGGGCCAATTCCTGCTTGAGGTGCTGCGCTTCCTTAACCCGGATAAGCACGAAATTGGCCTGACTGGGATAGACTCTGACTCTCGGGTATTGGGAAAGTTGTTCAGAAACCCGCTCTCTTTCCGATACTATTTTCCCGGCCTGCTCTTTCCAGAACTCAAAACCAGCCATCACTTTTAAAGCCGCGTGCTGAGCCAAAGCATCCAAGTTATAAGGTAGGCGGACGCGGTTGAGACCCTGTATGATTTCCGGATGAGCCGCCAAGTATCCCACCCGCACACCGGCCAAAGACATGGCCTTGGAGAAAGTCGAGAGCACCGCCAGGTGGGGATACTTCCCCAGCCGGCTTAACCAACTCTGTTGGGCGAATAAACCATAGGCCTCATCAATCACTACCAAGCGGTCCGTGGACTTTAATATCTCCTCTACTTGCTCCACCGGAAAAGCGTTCCCCGTAGGATTGTTGGGGCTGGCCAAAAAGAGCATCCGGGTTGATTCCGCTCCCAGTTCACGGAGCAGAGACGGAATATCCAAAGACCAGTCATCTTTCAGACGTACTCCTACCGGGTTTCCACCAGTGACCAGCGTTAGAATCCGGAACATACTAAAGGTCGGAATGGGAAATACCGTTTGCGTTCCCGTTCCGCCATAGGCGGTCAGCAGATCCCTGATAATTTCATCTGAGCCATTGCCGGCTATCAGCTGTTCCGCCGTTACTCCACACTTTTCTGCCAGTACCTGCCGGAGTTCCCAGCACTGCGAATCCGGATAACGATTCCAGGGAAGCGCGCGAAAACCTTCCAGGATTTCCTGTTTTAAATCCTCAGGCACATCAAAAGGACTCTCATTGGCATCCAGGCGGATAGGCGGCCCGTTGGCTTCAGCTTCATAGGGTTCTAATTCCCGGACTCCCGCTCTAAGATAATTTTTAAATCCTGACCGCCGGCTTTCCATTCTTTTCTCCTTTTATACGTTGCCGAATGGATCCTACATGAGCTGTAAGTCCCTCAGCCGCAGCGATCGCTATGGCAACCTGTCCCTCGCGCCTCATTCCCTCGTGGGTGTATTGCACCACGCTGGTGCAATGCTCAAAATCCGCAACCGCAAGCGGGGAAGCCCAGCAGGCGGTCCGGCCGGTAGGCAGCACATGATTCGAGCCGGCGATATAATCTCCCATGGCCTGGGCTGTAATACTTCCCAAAAAAACCGCTCCGGCATATTTTATCCGGTTCAGCCAGGCACCGGCATTCCGCACTTGCAGGGAAAGATGCTCCGGCGCATAGGCATTTCCCAGTGCAAGGGCTTCCTCCATATGCCGAACTTTAAAAATCACGTTCTCCTGCCCGGCTGGTTTCAACTCCGGGTTTTGACGCGCGATTGCCTTGGTTTCCCGGATCACCGCAGCTATTAACTTTTCGTCCGGCGTGAGCAGTATTCCCACTGCCCCGGATCCGTGCTCCCCTTGGGCCAGCAGATCCCAGGCTAGATTTTGGGGATCAGCACTCTTATCCGCAATAATAAGTATCTCACTCGGACCGGCCAGACTGTCAATCCCCACCTCGCCCACTACCTGACGCTTGGCTTCCACCACAAAAATGCTTCCTGGGCCCACAATCTTATGCACTTTTTTTATGCTTGTTGTCCCAAAGGCCATAGCGGCAATCGCGGCAGCTCCGCCGATGCGGAAAATTTCCTGTACGCCCGCGAGCTGGGCCGCATATAAGATGGCCGGGTGAATCTCGCCGTTCTTTCCCGGTGGAGTAGCCATGATGATCTCACGCACGCCGGCCACTTGGGCTGGCAGAGCATTCATCAATACCGTAGAAATCAAGGGCGCTCTTCCCCCGGGCACATAAATTCCTATCCGGTCCAAAGATCGCCTTCGCTCCCACAGGCGAACCCCTTTTCGACGCTGGCTGCAGCTTTTAATTATCCGTTGGGCGCGATGAAAATCCCGGATATGCTTAGCCGCCGTACGTAAAGCACGCTGTAGCTGTGGGGCAACCCGGCGCGCCGACGCCTGCCGCTGCATCTCCGGAATTCGTAACCCGGCGGAACCGGGATTCCAGCCGTCCAGAACCCGCGCGTATTTCAGCAGGGCCGTATCACCTTGCCGACGCACCCGCTTTATAATTTCAGCCACGGCCTGCCGGGCCGTAACCGGCCGCCGGAAAAGCTTGAGCGTTAAGGGATCATGGCGCAGTCGCGTGGAATCCGAATCCCCGGTGCGCCGCTCCCGGTATTGACGCCAAATTCTTTGTCCGGTTGGAGTATGAAAATTTACCATTCGCATGGATTATGCACCTTGGAAAAAATAAATTAGAGGAAAAAGCATAGCATGGCGATTGTTCCACGGCAAGTAAAAAGGTCTTTCCGGAGTAACCTCTCAGTTAGCAGCACGATAAATTTCCGGCGTAAAAAACCTTACTCCGGCTCCCTCCTGATCTCCGCGCCCAGCGCGGCGAGTTTATCCTCCAGTTTTTCATACCCACGATCCAGATGATAAATTCGGGAGATGGAAGTCTGACCTTCCGCCACCAGACCGGCCAATATCAGGGCGGCCGAAGCTCTCAAATCCGAGGCCATCACCTGCGCACCGGAGAGAGTTCCCCCGCCCCGAACCAACGCATTATTGCCTTCAATCCGGATATTCGCACCCATACGCTTCAATTCCGCCACATGCATGAAGCGGTTTTCCCAGATGCTTTCCGTTATCACTGATCGTCCCGCGGCCCGGCACATTAAAGCCATCCATTGAGCCTGAACATCTGTAGGAAATCCCGGATAGGGCAGGGTTACAATATCTATTGGCAACAACTCCTCGCTTTTACACTTTACCCTGACTGCGCTCCCGCTCTCAGACTGTAACTCTATCCCCGCGGCGGATAATTTTTGTTCCAGGGCGGACAGATGCTGCCGGGGAAATTCTTCTATCAAAACATCACCCCGGGTAATGGCCGCGGCTATCGCTAATGTTCCGGCCTCGATCCGATCCGGAATAATTTGAAAAACCACGGGAGCCAAACTTTTTACTCCCTCAATTAAAATCCGGTTGGTTCCGGCCCCCTGGATTTTGGCTCCCATGGCACTGAGAAATCCGGCGAGATTAACAATTTCCGGCTCGCAAGCCGCATGGTCTAAAACAGTTCTGCCTTTGGCCAACACCGCGGCCAGCAATATATTTACGGTTGCGCCCACACTGGCCACATCCAAATAGATTTCCGCGCCGTGCAGCACCTGCGCGGCTTCCGCCTCGATATACCCATGCTCCATCTTTACTCTGGCGCCTAAAGCTTCCAATCCTTTCAAGTGCTGATCAAGGGGCCGAAGCCCAATAGCACAACCTCCCGGGAGGGCCACCCGGGCCTTACGAAAGCGGGATAAGAGCGGGGCTAAAACATATACCGAGGCACGCATGGTACATACCAGATCATAAGGAGCCGGACGGCAGGAAAAACCACAAGGATCTATTACCAAAATATCCGGTTCCCGCCTGGTTCCGCCTCCCAGAACTTCAACCATTTGACACATGGTTTGGATATCTTTTACTTTTGGTACGTTTTTCAGCCGACAGGCCCCGTCCGCCAACAAAGCAGCCGCGATTACGGGTAAAGCGGCATTCTTAGATCCGCTTACCCGCACACTTCCTCTCAGTTCTTTTCCTCCCTTAATAATAATCTTTTCCATATCCCCGCCTCGTTATTATAGTTAGTTGCCCAGCCTCTGCCAGGAGGGATATTTGCTCCTTCCGCAGTAGGCTAGCGAGTATATCATATCACAGAAAATTCATTCCAAAAAAATCACCCCCAGAAGTAACTGCTTACTGGGGCGGCATATGTTCTGTGTAGGAGTCTGTCGGACTTAACAGCTGACTGGTGATATAATAATAGAAATTTTCCCCCTTTTCAGAAGCTGTCATAATACCTTAGAGATTGCTTTGTCGCTTACGCTCCTCGCAATGACAGAAAATCCTTTAAAAACAGTCATTGCGAGCGACCGAAGGGAGCGCGGCAATCACGTTTTTCGAATTGTGACACAGCCTCCAAAAAGGGGGACTAAGGGGGTTTGCCAAAAATCAAAAAAGCTGTTAAAATAACTGAGTAAAAAGCGGTCTAACATCCGCCCCAGCTAAGTCCGGGTGTCAGGTGAATACTAACTCTGTACATATTATTGGTTACAAATTCCGCTATAATAACTAAAAAATATTATAAACCATAAGGATTTATATTAATG
>DAOVYW010000017.1 GCA_030635415.1 Candidatus Firestoneibacteriota bacterium | reverse complement strand
GACTGCCAGGGTATTGGCCATGGTTTCCAATTTATTGGCGGTTTCCTGGCTTCCGGTGCAGAATGAGGAGCGGTTGGCCGGAGTAAGTTTAACCCGGCTGGCTCCCCGCCGGATTTTACTGGTGGTGCGTACGACCCTGAACCATGGACGCCGGCAGGTTTTTACTTGTGAAAACACCAAGGCGCGGTTAATCGACCAGGTAGCAACCGGCGTAAATGAGTGGGGAGTGGGAAAGACCGCCGCAGAGCTCGAAAATCTGGCCCAAACCGAGTGTCCGGGCATGGACCGGCGTATGCTGGCCTTATGGCGGCAGGCCCTGATTTTGATAGTCGAAAATTTAAATTTAAGCCGGCGTGAGTCGGTGTTGGTGGAAGGCACCACCAACCTTATACATCAGCCGGAATTTGACGATATTGATGCCACTCGACAGATGGTCGCCATGCTGGATCATCGTGAGGAGTTGCTGCGTTTTTTTACTGCTCCGGCCATTACCCGCGGCGGAGTACATGTAACGCTTAGCGAGGATCATTACTCCGTAAAGCTGCCGGCTTTAGCATTTGTAAGTTACCAGGTTTTATTGGATCACGGACGCTGCGCGCGTATCGGCGTAATTGGTCCCCGGCGGATGGCCTATAACCGAATTGTTCCCTTGGTGGAGTATACCGCCGAGGCTTTGAACAAGGCTATGATGAGAATATAGAAACCGGCTATGTATGTAATATCTTAGCGGCTTGCCATGGTATCGGTAGGGGCATTTAATTAAACGCCCCTGCATTTAGTGCGTGGAACAGCAGAGTTTTTGAGGGATTGAAAAAACGGCATGAAGGATTCATATTAAGGGAAAGTGAATAATTAATCCATTATCCGTTAAAGAAATATATATTAAAGATAGGCGGTGATGAATGTGTGGTATGAAAATCTTGAGAACGAGACTTCTCAAAAGACGGATGCGGGTTCTGAAAAAGAAACCGCCGAATTTAATCCGGAGGAGGCTGCTAAAATAAAACCGGATGCGGGGACGGCTTTTCCCACGGCGGTAGATCCCACCAAGGCTTTTGACGATGATGATGAAGAGTCTGTGGGTGCAGCTTCGCCTGATGAGATGGCGGCTTTAAAGAGCGTGATTAAAGAGTTGGACGAGAAAGCCAGTCAGAATTATAATCGTTATCTGCGGGCTTTGGCAGAGATGGAAAACTATAAAAAGCGCATGGTGCGTGAACGCGCGGAATTACTGCGTTATGCGGGTGAGGATCTCTTGCGCGAGATTCTGCCGGTCATAGACAACCTGGAGAGAACTTTGGCCCATATCAACGAGACGGTCGAGACCGGCAAGGTAATGGAAGGTGTATCCTTAATTCATAAGCAGTTCCTCCAGGCTTTGGAAAAATCGGGAGTTGCCCGGATCGAAGAGGTGCCTTGCGTGTTTAATCCTGGAATTCACCAGGCTCTGCAAAAAGTTGAAGATAAGGGTGTGCCGGATGATACGGTAGTAGAGATATTGCAAAAAGGTTATTCTTTAAATGGTAAGGTTGTTCGTCCGGCTATGGTTAAGGTCGCCAAACATCCCTGATTATGTGATGGAGTAATTTTTTATGCCGGGAAAGGACTTAAGGAGTAATGAATAAAGTGATCGGCATTGATCTGGGTACAACTAATTCCTGCATGGCAGTCATGCAGGGAGGCGAAGTGGCGGTGATTTTAAATAATGAAGGATCCCGGACGAGTCCCTCGGTTGTGGCTTTTGCCAAGAGCGGTGAATGTCTGGTAGGGCAGAGTGCCAGGCGCCAAGCAGTAACCAACCAGGAAAACACCCTTTTTTCCATCAAACGATTCATGGGCCGCCGCTTCGATGAAATCGCGGAGGAAGAGTCTCTGGTTCCTTTTAAAACCATGGCGGCTCCCAATGGGGATGTACGGGTGGTAGCCAAGGGACGAGAGTATGCTCCGTCCGAAATTTCAGCCAGGGTTCTCCGGAAATTGAAGATGGAGGCCGAGTCCTTCCTGCGGGCAACGATTACCGAAGCGGTTATCACGGTGCCGGCTTATTTTAATGATAGCCAGCGACAGGCTACCAAAGATGCCGGTAGGATCGCCGGTCTGAATGTTTTACGCATAATCAATGAGCCTACGGCTGCCGCGCTGGCTTATGGTATGAATAAAAAAGGCCGTAGTCAGAGAGTGGCGGTTTATGATTTTGGCGGCGGCACTTTTGATATTTCCGTCCTGGAGTTAGATGAAGGCGTATTCGAAGTGAAGGCCACTAATGGGGATACCCGTTTGGGTGGAGATGATTTCGATCAGATAATTATCCATTGGCTGGCCGAAAAGTTCCGGCAAGCGCAGGGGATTGATTTGCGACAGGATAAGATGGCTCTCCAACGCTTAAAAGAAGCCGCGGAAAAAGCCAAGTGTGAATTATCATCCGTGCGGCAGACCGATATCAACCTGCCATTCATTGCGGCGGATACCTCCGGGCCCAAACACTTAAGCATTGTTCTGACCAGGGCAAAACTGGAGCAATTAACGGCCCACTTAGTAGAACGCGCCCAAGGACTAATGCGGCAGGCCCTGAAGGATGCCGGATATACATCTGGTGATATTCAGGAAGTGATCCTGGTAGGCGGGCAGACACGTATGCCTTTGGTGCGGCAAGAGGTCAAAGCGTTTTTTGGATGTGAGCCGCAGCAAGGCGTGAATCCGGATGAGGTGGTGGCCATCGGCGCCGGCATTCAAGGCGGGATACTCAAAGGGCAGGTAAAAGATATATTGCTTTTGGATGTCACACCGCTTTCCCTGGGGATTGAGACGATGGGCGGGATATCGACCAAGCTGATAGACCGGAACACAACTATACCGGCCAGAAAAAGCCGGATTTTTTCCACCGCCTCGGATAATCAAGCAACAGTCTCTATCCGGGTGCTCCAAGGCGAGCGCGAGATGGCGGATGACAACCGGACTTTAGGACGATTTGACCTGGCCGGAATTCTTGCGGCTCCGCGGGGGATGCCACAAATCGAGGTGATCTTCGATATTGATGCCAATGGTATTGTCCATGTATCGGCCAAGGATTTAGGCACTGGCAAGCAGCAACAAATTGCAATTACCGCCAGCTCAGGATTATCTGAAAAGGAAGTTAATAAAATGATCAAGGAAGCCGAAAGATATGCCGATGAGGACCAAAAACAATTTTGCAAAGTGGAAATCCGGACCCGGGGAGAGGCTCTGGTTTATAATACCGGGAAAATTTTAACTGATCATGGAAGGAAAGTGGATCGCAAAGTGCGGGGCCGGGTAAGAAAATGCATTGAGGAGCTTAAGCATGCTTTAGCCGGCTCGGATACGGATATGATTGAAGAGACCTGCCAAAAGCTGGAGCGGGTTACCCGGAAATTAGGCGAAGCCGTGTATATCCAGGCGACATCTCCGGAAGAGGTTAAATATGGCGGGTAAACGGGATTATTACGAAGTGCTGGGAGTTTCCCGGGAGGTATCCGGAGATGTCCTTAAAAAGGCTTACCGCAATCTGGCTAAAAAATATCATCCGGACGCCAATCGGGAGGATAAAAACACCGAGGAAAAATTTAAGCAAGTGAACGAAGCCTATGAAGTGCTCCAGGATCCACGCAAACGCGCGGCCTATGATCAATTCGGTCATGCCGGTATTCATGCCGGCGCCGGTGTGGGAAGAGGCGGGGGGGGAGGAAGAGGCACGGGTGATTTTGGCGATATGGGAGATGTTTTTTCCGATATTTTTGAAGGTTTTTTCGGCGGACAACAGAGCACACGGACCCAGGCTAAGAGCCGGAGAGGCGCAGACCTGCGCTATGATCTGTCAATCAGTTTTTTAGATAGTGCCCGCGGTAAGGAGGTGCATCTTAATGTTCCGCGCATGGAAACTTGCGAGGTGTGCCGGGGAACCGGGGCCAAATCCGGAACTCGCGCCAAAACATGTTCGGCCTGCCACGGAGCAGGACAAGTCCGTATGTCCCAGGGTTTTTTCTCAGTTATGCGTACCTGTCCGACCTGTGGTGGAGCAGGAGAAATTGTGGAAAGTCCCTGTTCGGCCTGCGGCGGAGAAGGCCGGAAACGCACGCTGCGGAAAATCACGGTAAAAATTCCTCCCGGAGTAGACACCGAAAGCCGGTTGAAGATCTCAGGTGAGGGTGAAGCCGGCTTGCACGGCGGGCCACGGGGGGATCTTTATGTGATTATCCGGGTTGAACCGCATCCCATCTTTACCCGGGAAGACGATTTCTTGCTATGTGAGATTATCATTTCTTTTACCACCGCGGCCCTGGGAGGAGAGATCGAGGTTCCCACTCTGAACGGAAAAGTAACCATGAAGATCCCTATGGGAACGCAGACGGGAAAAGTTTTTCGTCTCCGGGGCAAGGGTTTTCCCAACCTCCGTGGTTTGGGAACCGGTGATCAGATGGTCACGGTAGGAATTGAAACTCCGGAATCTCTGAGCGAGAAGCAAAAACAGTTGCTGCAGGAGTTTGCCCGTGTAACGGGAGAAGAAAGTTATCCGGGAATAAAAAAGTTCAGGAATAAAATCAGAGCTTGGTTTAAATGAACCTGCCCGCGCGTCTTGGCGGTGAATGGCCGGTAATTATCCCGGTGCTGTTACTGCTGGCCGGGACGGCCATAAATACCGGTTGCCGTATGAATATTGGCCGGCCACCCGCAGTTACGGCCCAGGCGGAAAATAGTGGGAGTAAAGCCGGGGCGGGTGATGACGCGGCGCATATTGTTTATGTCTCCATGGAGGCCCGCCAGGCGCAAATCCACACCATTTCTTCCCGGGGAGGGGAGCCTCTCAGAGTAACCGGCGACCAGGGATACAAATGCCGGCCGACCTGGAGTCCGGATCATAAACGTATAGCTTTTTTTTATTATAAGACCGATCATCCGGTCGGCTATTCGGTTATGGTTAAGGTTATGCAGGCCGATGGGTCCGATCTTCGGACCATAGTATCTCATAAGCGGATAGATACCCGGAGGACGCGAATCAGTTGGAGACCGGACGGAGAGGTGGTTTATTTTCAGGAGAGGGATTTTCCGGGCATTTTATTCGGTTACCAGGTGGCAACAGGTAAACCGGTTGAGACTATCAGGATTCCCGAGGATAGTTTCCTTGCCGAGATACATACACTTTCGCCGAATATGAAGTATTTAGCCGGAGCCGGGCGGGAACAAAAAACGGACATAAGGCATATCGGGACTATTTGCCGGGATGGAACCAGGGAAACCGACTTGCTAAAATCTTTTGGCTCGATCCCCTTGCATGTCGGCACGGTGGCATGGTCTTATGATTCGCAATGGGTGGCTTTTGAATATGACACGGTTATTATTGTCATGTCCACGGAGTTCCGCATAAATTTTAAGGCCTATCATCTGGTTTCCCAAACGATTGGAACTCGATTTTCAGAACCGGCGTTCTCTCCTTCGGGGGAGATGGTAGTCAGCATCATGGAACAAGTTCGGAAAGAAACCGCGGGAACCGGCGATCAGGAAGTCATTTCCGATGTTTGGGTGATGAAAATTGATGGAACCGGGCAGCGGCAAATAACTCGTGACGGATCATGTTTCGATCCGCATTGGTAGAATAGAAATGCCCCCCATAAGCTTAGTCCCCCGGAAATATGATTCCGGAATTCATTTTGTCCTATGAAAACTCCGCGTTTTATTCTCGCGCCGGAATATTTACTCGCTAGTCCGGTGGTTTTAACCGGGGCAGACCTGCGGCATTGCCGGGTTTTACGCTTAAAAGCCGGAGAGCATATCCGAATTTCCGACGGAAAGGGACGGGAGTATCATGCCCGCCTGTTGCGGCTGGGTACGGACCGGGTTGAACTTGAATTAGAGAAAGAGATTAACCGGGATCCGGAACCGGCTTTACAAGTTACACTTTACCAGGGCCTGACCCGCGGCGCAAAACTGGAGTTGATTATCCAAAAAATTACGGAATTAGGGGCGGTCCGCTTGGTGCCCGTGGTTTGTTCCCGGTCCCAGGTCAAACCCAACCCCGTCCGTGATCATCGGATCCAGCGCTGGCGGGAGATAGCACGACAGGCTGTCCGACAATGTGAACGGACACGTTTGCCGGATATTGCTGATATATGCACTTTTTCCCAGTGTGTTTCAGAAGCGCGTAAGGCTGAACTGGCGATTATTTTAAATGCCGGTGCTCAAGCCCGGGATTCCTGGAAGAACAAGCTGTCCGGTGTTCAGTCTCCCCATGAGGTATCACTGTTGGTCGGGCCGGAAGGGGGATTTACTTTGCCAGAGGAGGCGGCGGCGAAGAATGCCGGAATAAAATCCATTAGTATGGGCCCGCGTATTCTGCGTTCAGAGACCGCTGGGATAGCGGCCGTGACACTGGCTTTGTTCCAGTGGGGAGATATAGGGGGCATAGGGAGGTTTTAAGTGAAAAAAGAAAAGGGTGCTGAGAATGCTGACGTTGCCCGGCAGGCACTTGCGAGGGCGGCTCCTCGGGGAACCGAACAGTTGGAGATTTTTACTTTAGAGGAGGAGGCGCGGACGTATGAAATCGCCGATGGCCGGCTGGAAAATATAAAAAACCATCATGCTTTCGGGCTGGCGGTTCGCATCCTCGATTCGGGAAGAGTAGGATTTGCCTGCCGGGCTGATACGCGGCCGGAAGCGGTTGATATGGCCGTGACCGAAGCCCGGGACATATTACGTCATTCTGCCCCCGATTCCGCCCGGGGATTTTTCCCGGGACCAAAAATTAATTCGGAACCTCCGGCCTATGATTTGCTAAGCCGGCCGGCAGAAGAGAAAATTGCCATGGCGCATCGAATAGCAACTGCGGCCATGCATACGGATGTCCGCGTCAAGCAGGTTCGGCAGGCGGCTTATTATGAGAGCAGCAGGCGTATGGCCCTGGTTAATTCCCTGGGGCTGGAACTGAGTTGGGGCCGGCCGGCCTTCTCTCTGGGAGCTTTAGTGCTGGCGGAAAACCGGCATGATACCCAGATGGGAGAAGAATACCGGAGTTGGAGAAACTGGGAGGGGTTGGATCCTGAAGGGGTGGGAATGCAGGCCGGTTACCAGGCAGCGGGTTTATTGGGAGCAGAGTCTCTTCCCACTGGCAGAAGGACATTATTGGTTCCGCCAGGCATATCAGCCAGCTTGCTGGAAGCGGCTTGGAAAGCCTGGTCAGCAGAGTCGGTCCAACGCAGCCGCTCTTTCCTGGATGGCCGGGAGGGAACGCAGATCGCGGCGTCTGGTATTAACTTAATCGATGACGGGACACTGAAGGATGGATTAGGGACGGCCATGGTTGATGATGAAGGATCGCCTATGCAGCGGACCGAACTAGTTAAGGATGGAAAACTAACCGGTTTAATGCATAATATTGAAACCGCCCGGCGGGCCCGGATTTCCTCCACAGGTAATGGACTGCGATTGGAGTTTAAAACTATGCCGGATGTACACCCGACAAATTTTTGGCTATTGCCGGGAACGCAGGAGGTTAAAGATCTGAAAAATCAGGCGGAAGGCGGGCTTTACCTGGCAGAAGTAATGGGACTGCATACTTTAGATGCCGTGACCGGTGAATTTTCCCTGGGAGCCAGCGGCTGGGTGATAGAAGACGGAACTTTGGGACGACCGGTACGGGGTGTGACCATAGCCGGCAGAATGGAAGCGCTGCTCCGCCAAATAGATGGATTGGGAAATGATCCTATAATCTACGGACGCTTTGCCGCTCCCACGCTTCTGATTAGAGATGTAATGGTGGCAGGGACTTGAGTAAAGGAGTCAAGATGTCTTTCTCAGCGGAATTTCACATAACGGGCAATACCCGCATTGCCGGGTTGATAGGTTGGCCGGTTAGTCATACCCTGTCGCCGGCCATGCATAACGCGGCTTTTGCCGGCATGGGTATCAATGCCGCTTACCTTCCCCTTGGCGTCCGGCCCCATCATATAAAGCGTCTACTGGCAACACTCCAGGACCTGGGTGCCCTGGGGGTAAACATAACAATTCCCTATAAGGAAAAAGTCATATCATTAGTGGATGAATGTGCTTCCGAGGCGGTTGACATTGGCGCGGTTAATACTATTGTGTTCAAAAATGACCGGATGATAGGTTATAATACCGACGGCTGGGGTTTTTTAGCCAGTTTGAAGGGGAGATTTAAACCTCGGAAGAAAAATGCCGTCCTGCTGGGAGGCGGCGGAGCCGGCCGGGCCGTGGCAGTTTCCCTGCTTAAAGCCGGAGTGGCGCATTTAACCGTTGCTGATCCGGATGCTCGTCGTTTGCACCGGCTAATGACGGATATGCGTACTCTGGGATACCGGAATGTCCGGGGAGTAAAGCCGGCCACGCCGGAACTACATGAACATCTGCGTGAGACCGGATTGTTGGTAAATGCCACGCCGCTAGGGCTCAAACCAGATGATCCTTTGCCTCTTTCGCCAGTCTGGATGCCGCGGGGAATTTGCGTAATGGATTTGGTTTACGGACGCAAGCCAACGGCTTTTCTTAAAACGGCCCAACAGCAAGGGAATCAAGTTATTCCGGGGTGGTATATGTTGTTAAACCAGGGAATAGAGTCCTTCCGGATTTGGACCGGGAAAAAACCGCCTATCGAAATTATGCGCCGCGCCTTGATTAAAGCGGGAGGATTGAAGGATGTTTAGAATAGATGGATTTGCCAAAGAGGAGTGGGTTTGGTATAATTAGCCGTTTGTTATGGTAGTTGTAGGGGCGCCCTGCGTTCGGGTGGTAAAGCGCAACTTTTGAGGGATTGAAAAAAACAGCATAAATTATTCGCGCATTTGAAAACGAAGGGCGTAATATATTACGCATTTTTTTTAAGAGGAGAATGATATGGTTATGATCAGGGAGCTGGTAGGAATGATGTTTGAGAAGCAGGCATCGGATTTATATCTAACAGTAAATGCTCCTCCGGTTCTGCGGATTGATGGAGAAATCGTAATAACCGAGGCGGAAAAGCTGACTTCTCAAACTTGCGAGTCTTTGATTTACGGCGTTTTAACCGACACCCAGAAGGAATCATTGAAACGTGAAAAAGAATTGATTATTTCTTTCGGGATAAATAAGATCGGGCGGATCCGGATGAATGTTTTTAAGCAGCAAGGCATGGTGGGAGCCAGCTTGAGAAGTATTCCTGATCAGATTCCCGGGTTTGAGGAACTAGGGCTGCCTCTGCTATTGAAGGATATCGTGCAGCTTCCCAAGGGACTGGTTCTGGTATCCGGTCCCACAGCGTCTGGCAAATCCACGACCTTGACTGCCATAGTGGATTGTATAAATCGCAACCGGAAGGCCCAGATTATAATCCTGGAGAATCCCTGCGAATACCTGCATACTAATCAACAATCGATTGTGAACCAGCGCGAAATCGGGACTGATGCCAAGAGTTATGCCGCGGCGCTTAAAAATATCCTGCGCGGTCATCTGGACGTTATAGTAATCAACGAATTGGAGGATTTAGAAACTATGCGCGCGGCTTTGACCATAGCCGAGACCGGGCATCTGGTGTTTGGCTCCCTTAACACCACTGACTCCATTCAGGCCATTTACCGTATGATAGATCTTTTTCCGCCCCATCAGCAATTCCGCGTCCGCATGCAGCTTTCCATATCTTTACAGGCTATTTTAACCCAACAATTACTGCCGCGAGGGTATTCCGCGGGAAGAACTCTGGCCTGTGAAGTTTTGATTCCAACTTCAGCGGTTAGAAGTCTTATTCGGGAGGGAAAAGAAGATCAGATTTACACTCTTATGCAAACCGGGAGTGAATACGGTATGCAAACCATGAACCAGGCGCTCTTTGAGCTACACCAGAAGCAGCTGGTAACCTATAATGAAATATTCTCACGTACGACTGACCCGCGGGATCTCCAGAAGCTGGTCAAAGGAACGACGTAGCAGGGGGCGATGAGGATGAGAAAAAGCATAATCCATAACCAGGCTGGATTCACCTTTATTGAATGGGTTATTTTCGTAGCGATTCTATGTATTGTAGCGGCCCTGACTTATCCCAAGTTACAACAGATTAGGGAAAAAACCCGGGAAGCGGCCACCCAGGCTAATATCAGAGCCATTAAAACCGCGATTTCAATTTACTATGGCGAGCATGAAGGGATTTGGCCGACTACTTTAGATGTTAATGACAAGACTCCGGAATATGGCTTTGGGAATTATCTCTCGGTTATGCCCAAGGTAGTGGTTACGCATCCAGCTGATCCGGCGCGAAGTCCGGCCGGAAACAAAGTTACTTATAACTCATTTAAGGATGAACCCAGTCTGGGAAATCAGGAGAGCTATGGGACGGGTTGGAGATACGACGGACCCGGGCAGTCCAATACCGGCCGGATATGGGTTAATAGTTCTTATTTCGACACCAACGGAGTTTCTTACACTACCTATGGATATCAATAAAGGCGGTTTTTTTAGGGAATTTGCAAAGGTGGAGTAACCAACAAGGAGCCAATCGTCAAATTTCCAAGTGCCTGTCATTCCGGCATGGCTTCTTGCTACCGCAATTGAGTTTTTCTATTGCTCGATTCTCAATTGCTCTGGAGTTTGAGCATTTGGTCTGTCACAATTCGAAAAACGTGATGGCCGCGCTCCCTTCGGTCGCTCGCAATGACTGTTTTTAAAGGATTTTCTGTCATTGCGAGGAGCGTAAGCGACAAAGCAATCTCTAAAACAGGCATTATGACACAGTCTCTTCCGCCGGTATGACGGCAAAAGAACAAATAACCCGACTAAATACTCAAACTCCTAGTATTGTGTTTCACAAGTATATTATCTCTATTGACATTATCTTTTTATAAACCTAAAATAATCCACTGTAATCAAAAGATAATCGCTTCAACTCTTAAACCGGGCGTTGTAAAAGAAAAGGCGGAAAATATGAATAAAACAACCAGATCAGAGATGTTTACGCCGGAAGAAATATCTATAATTCAAGCCCGCCAACTTCGCAAAACTCTCCATCATGTATATGAACGCTCCCCCTTTTACCGGGATTTAATGGACCGGGAAGGATTGTTGCCGGCGGATATTAAAACGCTCCAGGATTTGCATTACTTCCCCACTACTTCCGGAAATGATCTGGTCCGTGAAGGGGATCGTTTTCTTTCCGTGCGCCCGGAAGAAGTTGCCGATGTTTTTATGACTTCCGGGGACAGGGGCGCGCCGCTGGTGATTAAAACCACGGCTCAAGATATGTCGCGTCTGGCCTATAACGAGCAGTTGGTTTTTCTTACTGCCGAAGTACAGGAAAAGGATATAGTGGCTCTGGTTGTGACTATGGATAATTGCTCTATGCCGGGGATGGCTTATTATCTCGGTCTGCGTCGGATAGGAGCCGCGGTTCTACGCTTGGGACAAATATCGCCGGATATGTTTCTCCGGATATTGGACCGGACCGAAGTATCGGTGTTGGTGGCTGCTCCGGGTTTTTTAAAGAGTGTTATAACGCAGGCTGAAAAGGAAAATATTAACCTCCGCCGTACCACGGTAAAGAAGCTTGTCTGCGTGGGAGAACCGGTCCGGCAGGCTGATTTTACGTTGAATCCACTGGGGGCTCTGCTGGCCCGTACGTGGGATGCCGGGGTGTTTTCGACTTACAGCACTACCGATCTTTCCAGTACGCTCTGCGAATGCGAGGCGGGATGCGGCGGGCATTTGCATCCGGAATTGATGCATTTGGAAATTGTGGATGGCCGTGGCCGTGTAGTTCCGGAGGGCGAAGTAGGCGAGATATGCGTGACTCCATTTGGAATAACTGGTATGCCGATTATTCGCTACCGGACCGGAGATTATTCATTTATCAGCGGGGAGCGATGTAACTGCGGCCGTTTTACTTCCCGATTAGGGCCTGTTTCCGGGCAGCCGTTAGGGAATAAATGAGACGTTTTCAGGGTTGGATAGTTTTTTCTCTTATAATAATCGTTCTTTTGGCCGTGACTCTTACTTGGGGAATAGACCTGCTTTTTGCGCCCCGGCTTCCGGCTCTTAAAATCCCCCCCGCAGTATTAAAAAACCCCGTGACCAGGCATCAAGTAGGTATTTACCAGTTGGCAGCCTGCTATAAATATGAGCGTGAAGGCGTGAAAGCCTGCAGTTTAACCGGACCGCCGGAAGTCCGGGGAGCAGTCCTGGGAAGGTTTTATACCGGGAATATAGCGGAGCTGGAAACCTCTCTGATAAATTCTGTCAGCCGCGCCCTCCCCGGGTTTATTTTTCGCTGGGCCTGGGCGCGTTACGTGATAATTCGCAACCGCGGGTTAAGGGTTTTTATCCCGGAAGAGATACAGCATGAACTGGGTGGCTTGGTTGCTGCCACTAAAGACCAGTATCCCCAATACGGTCCATACTATAGCCGTCTCTTGAATTACCTGGTAATGCCTGAACTTTGTAATGCCAAACTGAAGAAAGCTTTGACCCGAGGATTGGCTTTTGGGATAAGCGCGCAGTTGACAGAGCAGGGCCATCCGATTATGGGACGCAGTTTTGACCTGGTCGCGGGCGAAAAGTTTGACCGGCATAAATTAGTTATGTTTATCCAGCCGGAACAGGGGTACAACTTTATTTCCGTGGCCTGGCCGGGCATGTTAGGCGTAATATCCGGTATGAACGAAGCCGGTCTGGCCGTGGCCGTATTGGCCGGGCATTCCCGCGATCGGGGCAAGCTGGGAACGCCGGTTTATATTGCGGCCCGCCGGGTTTTGACCCGGGCGGGAACACTCGCGGAAGCCGCGCAAATTATCCGGGAGGCTGAAGTTTTTTCGTCGGCCTCCTTTCTCATCGGTTCCGGCCCGGAAGACCGTTTTATAGTAGTGGAAAAAACTCCCGCGCGTACTGCGATAAGGGAGATGAAAAAAGGGATAGCTTTAGCTGCCAACCATTTTATAACTCCAAAACTTGGTCCTGACCAAGCCAACCAGGATTATCAACGCGAAAGCGCATCGGTTTCACGTCTGCGGCGTTTGGCAGAACTAATACATAAAGAAAATGGGAAATTGACAATTACCGGTGCTGTCCGGATACTGCGGGATTGCCGGGGACTATTCGGCCGGGAGTTAGGATTAGGTAACCGGTCTGTGATTAATTCACTGACGGCTGTGCATGCCGTGGTTTTTGACCTGGCCGACAAGATTGCCTGGGTCTCGGCCTATCCGCATCAGTTAGGGGCGTTTATTCCCTTTTCAGTGGATGATTTCCTGCCTCTCCGGAAAGAAAAAATTATTGCTGCGGATCCGCTGCTAACCTCCGGCCAATATAATGAGTATCTGGTTTATAAACACGGCTTGAGAGAGGCGGAACAGTGCCTTAAAAAGCGGAAATACCAGGAAGCCTTGTCCTGGCTGCTGGAAGTGCGGCCGCTCAATCCCAATGATTACCACACTTTTTTATTGGCCGGCAAGGCCTTGCAGGCCATGGGACGAAGAGACGCGGCTAAGTATAATTTTCGTAAAGCCCGGCAGTTGCAGCCCGTCTTTTTTCGAGAGCGAATAGAAATAGAAGGCCGCCTGCATGAGCTGAACAGGTGAAAATCGCCGTAGCCCTTTCCGGAGGAGTGGATTCTGCGGCCGTGGCTCTGCGTCTGAAACAGGCCGGACATGAAGTTATAGGTATTACTTTAGATTTTTGCCAGGAGGGGAAGAGTACGGCGGGGCTTAAAATCGCGCAGCGTTTGGGTATCCGGCATGAACAATTGAGCCCGGTTGCGGAATTCAACCGGTTGGTTATTAAGCCTTTTGTGCGGGCTTTTACCGCGGGTCTTACTCCTAATACCTGCGCTTTCTGCAATCGGGATATTAAATTCGGACTACTGCGGGAATACGCTTTCGCTCTGGGAGTGGAAGCGCTGGCTACCGGGCATTACGCCAGGTTGGTTTGGCGGGATACCGGGCCGGTTATCCAGCGAGCGGAAGATGTTGAAAAAGACCAGACTTATTTTTTGTCTTTGGTGCCGATAGACAAATTCAGATCAGTTATTTTTCCCTTGGGAGAAAACACCAAGCATCAGGTGCAAGAAGAGATGCGCTCTGCGGGGTGGCAATTTAAGGCGGCGGATGACAGTAAAGAAATGTGTTTTTTAGGCTCCAGATCCTATACGGATTTATTGCAGGAGAAGGTTCCGGAAGCGTTTAAAGCCGGCGAAATAGTTGATGAGTCCGGACGGGTACTGGGGGAGCATGGTGGTTTGCCCCAGTATACTATTGGCCAGCGCCGGGGGTTGGGTGTGGCGGCTTCCCATCCGCTTTACGTAATCCGGATCGAAGAGGATGCCAACCGGGTGGTAGTCGGGCCGGACCAGGCGCTTTGGTCGCGTACAGCCCGGTTAAAGAACGTAAACTGGTTCATCGATCCACAGTGTGATGAAATGAAAGTTCAAGCCCAGATAAGGTATCGCCAGCGCCCCGTTCCGGCCGGTATGAAAATTTTGGAAAATAATCAATTATTATTAAGCTTTGAAGAGCCGGTGCGGGCGGTTACGCCCGGACAGGTGGGAGCGGTCTATCATGACAATTGTCTGATAGCCGGAGGAGAGATAGAGTGAGAGGTTCTAATGGCAATTGAAAATATCCTGGTCAAAGGTGCGCGTGAACATAATCTTAAAAATATCGACGTAAAGATTCCCCGTAACCGGCTGGTGGTAATCACCGGACTATCCGGATCGGGAAAATCTTCCCTGGCGTTTGATACTATCTATGCCGAAGGACAGCGCCGTTATGTCGAGTCGCTTTCCGCCTATGCCCGCCAGTTTCTCGGCCAGATGGAAAAACCGGATGTGGACTCGATTGAGGGTCTCTCGCCTGCCATTGCCATCCAGCAAAAAAGCGGGTCTAAAAATCCACGCTCTACCCTGGCAACCGTGACCGAGATTTACGACCACTTGCGCCTGCTCTATGCACGAATCGGCCGGCCGCATTGCCACCAGTGTGGCCGGCCGATTCAGCGCCAGACCGTGCAGGAGATCGTTGACCGCATCGCCGGTCTGCCGGCCGGGGAGCGTCTGCTCCTGCTGGCGCCGGTGGTGACGGCACGCAAGGGTGAGTACCGTAAGTTGTTTGAAAGCTTGAAGCGCGAAGGTTATGTGAGAGTCCGGGTGGACGGCCGGATTTTTGATCTGGATGACCCGGTTCCGCTGGATAAGAAGAAAAAGCACGATGTGGAAGTCGTGGTCGACCGGCTGGTAGTGAATAAAGACATGGTTCGCCGTCTGGCGGATTCTTTGGAAACCGCCTTGAAGCGGGGTGAAGGCACAGTGCTTATTCACCGTCTGGATAGGGCCACGGAGGGAGAAAAACCAAAAAGTCATACCCGGGCCGGCCGGGATCAGGCGACCCTGATTTTCTCCGAAAAATACGCCTGTGCCCATTGCGGTATTTCCTTTGAAGAGCTCGAGCCGCGGATGTTTTCCTTCAATTCCCCGCAGGGAGCCTGTCCGGCCTGCACCGGCCTGGGAGTGAAAACTGAGGTGGAGCCGGATCTGGTGATTGATCCTGAACTCAGCCTGCGTAAAGGCGCGATTCTGCCTTGGAGTTCTTCCGCCGCCTATGTTTATCTTTCCATGTTAACTTCCGTGGCCCGGCATTATGGTTTTTCCCTGGATACTCCCTGGCATAAGCTAAAGGCCGAGTACCGGCGAATCGTGTTATATGGCTCAGGAGAAACCCGTATTCCGTTTAATTTTAAGAGTACGGAATCTTCTTATAATTATCTCGGCGCTTTTGAAGGCGTGATACCGCGTACTCAGCGTATTTACCGGGATACGGAGTCCGAATACATTCGCCAGGAAATTTCCGGCCGGTATATGCGGATCAAAGCCTGCCAGACTTGCGGCGGGCAAAGGCTGAAGCCGGAAAGCCTGGCAGTATCTCTTAACCATAAAAACATTATAGACATAACGCGGCTTTGCGTGAGCGGGGCCCGGGTTTTTTTCTCGCAGCTTAAGCTCAGTCCGCGGGAACAGACCATTGCGCGCCAAATTATCAAGGAAATCCAGGCGCGGTTGGAATTCTTATCTAATGTAGGTCTGGACTATTTAACCCTGGAACGCACCACGGGATCGCTCTCCGGCGGGGAAGCCCAGCGTATTCATCTTGCCACGCAAATCGGATCCTCCCTGGTGGGAGTGCTCTATATTCTGGACGAGCCTTCCATAGGCTTGCACCAGCGGGACAACCAGCGTCTCCTGGATACCCTGAAGCATCTCCGGGATCTGGGCAATACCGTGGTAGTGGTGGAGCATGACGAGGAAACCATGCGCCAGTCCGACCATCTGATTGACATGGGGCCGGGCGCGGGAATCCATGGCGGAAGGATTGTAGCGCAGGGAACGCCGCGGGCGGTGATGGCTTCGCCGCAGTCCCTTACCGGCCAATATCTGCGCAAAGCCCTGCAGGTGCCGATTCCCAAGCAACGGCGTGAGCCTGGCGGCGCGGAACTGATACTTAGCGGGATCACCATGAATAATCTCCGGAATATAGAAGTGCGGCTGCCCTTGGGAACCTTTATCTGCATAACCGGGGTTTCCGGTTCGGGAAAAAGCTCGCTTATCCAGGAAACCATGGAACCGGCTCTGCGTTACGCGGTTTATCGCGGCCGGATCAAACCGTTGGGGTATAAAAAAATTACCGGAGCCGAACAGTTGGACAAAGTCATTAATATTGATCAATCGCCCATCGGAAGGACTCCGCGCTCCAACCCGGCCACCTACACCGGCATGTTCAATGAAATCCGAGAGCTTTTTGCCCATATGCCGGAAGCCCGTTTGCGGGGATACAAACCGGGACGTTTTTCCTTCAATGTGAAAGGCGGGCGTTGCGCGGCCTGTGACGGCGACGGGATTATAAAAATTGAGATGCACTTTCTGCCGGATGTATATGTTACTTGTGAAGTCTGCCAGGGACGGCGCTACAACCGGGAGACCCTGGAAGTGCGGTATAAAGGCAGAACTATTGCCGAAGTACTGGACATGATCGTGGATGAAGCCCTGGAGTTTTTCTCCCCGGTCCCAAAGTTAAAGCGGATTCTTCAAACTGTGGCGGACGTGGGATTGGGGTATATCAAACTCGGCCAGTCCGCAACCACTCTTTCCGGAGGAGAAGCCCAACGCCTTAAACTGTCCGCCGAGCTGGGCAAGCGCTCCACCGGGCGGACTTTTTATATTCTGGATGAGCCCACCACGGGCCTGCATTTCGCGGATGTTCAGCGCCTCCTGGATGTTCTCTCGCGCCTGGTGGATGCCGGCAATACCGTGGTAGTAGTGGAGCATAATCTGGATGTGGTCAAAGCCGCGGATTTCGTATTGGATTTGGGCCCTGAGGGTGGTGATGCCGGCGGACAAATAGTGGCTTTCGGCCGGCCGGAGGAAATAGTCAAGGTCCGGACTTCCCACACCGGATACTATTTGGACAAGGTGCTGGCTGGGAAGTAAGGGCGAAAAACGATATAGCAAAAAGTTGTTGCGAGTGACTTGCGCTACACCAGTATCGTTTACTTGGATTGAGGATTTCTGGTTGAAAGTTTTTAGCACTGTGCTATACTCGGCTAGGTTAATTATTGAGGCGCGGAGGCAGTAGTGGAAATAGACCAGGATGTTAAGAAATTCATCGGCGAGGTTGTGGAATCACTGGTAATGTGGGAATTGCTGGTTTTTTTATGGAAAAATCCCGGCATTGCCGATAATGCGGAAGGCGTTTCCGGCCGCATCGGGCGACGCTCCAAGGATATGGCCGGGCCGCTGGAAATTCTGGTCAAGCGCAGGGTTCTGAATAAATGGGGCGACAAGGCTGATCCGGTGTATGCCTACAATCCATCACCTAAACTGGCCAAGACCATAGAGAAATTTGTTGGCCTGAATAATGATAAAGAAGGAAAACTGGTTATCTGGAGCCAGCTTTTAAAAAAAGGAGTTCGCTGAGCCCGGTTATTTCATTCGATTTGTTGACGCCCTGCAGATGGCTGTAGGATGATTCCCGCCCCTTTAATAGCAGATTTGAATTCCATGAGTTTGCCCGTGGGTAGCTACATAATATTAATATTACCGGGGTATAAAATTTTTTCTTTTAAAATTCCTCAAAAAAAAATCAAGCCGAAATGCTCTCCTTCTCCCGGGAATGGCGGAATGGAGAAGGATTTGGTTAACCGGCAGATCAAGGAGCGGAACATACCCATGCTGACTCTGCATACGGATTACGGCCAGGAGAATATTGAGACTCTGCGCAACCGGATTGAGCCCTTTCTGGAGATAAATCGATGATTACGGCGGGCGTGGATATCGGTTCAGTCGCCACCAAGGCCTTGATCTTGAATGACCGGGAAATCGCGGCGGCTACGGTACTGCCGACTGGCAGCCAATCCAAGGTGGCGGCGCAATCGGCCCTGGACCAGGCCTTGGCCGCCGCGGGTATAGATAGGCAAAGTGTGCGGCATATTGTCTCGACCGGTTACGGGCGAAGGGTGGTGGAATTCGGAGAAAAAGCCATTACTGAGATATTGGCCTGCGCGCAGGGGATGAAATTCCTGGGCAGTGAGCGCGGCCCGGTAAGAACGCTGATAGACCTGGGAGGTCAGGATATCAAGGTCATAGCGGTGGATGAAAATGGGAACACAAGTGACTTTATGATGAATGATAAATGCGCGGCCGGAACCGGCCGGTTCCTGGAGGTCATTGCGCATGCCCTGGAGGTAAAGCTGGAAGAGCTGGGGGATTTGGCGCTAAAGTCGACTAAAACCATAACTATCAATGCCACCTGTACGGTGTT